>JANLRE010001153.1:0-1535 GCA_031368205.1 Fimbriiglobus sp.
CCGACGACACGACCGTCCGCAGCGTGCTGGGTCGCTACCCGTTTCGCAACATCCCGAAGGCGTACCAGAACCTCGCCAAACTGGCGCAGGAAGAAGTGCCGTTCCTATCGCATCGGCGTTGCCGACACTTCCTGGCCAGCATCGCCCCGCAATTGTTACGGGCATTGGCGGCAACGCCGGACCCGGATTTGGCACTGAACAATTTCGAGCGTGTGACCGCATCCTTGGGCGGCAAGGCGGTGTTGTACGAACTCATCAGCTTCAACCCGCCGAGCCTGAAGTTGTACGTCGATATTTGTTCCACGAGTCCGTACCTGTCGGCGATCCTCATCAACAATCCGGGGATGATCGACGAACTCCTCGACACGCTGATTCTCGACCAACCCCGCACCGCCGAGGAACTGCACACGGAGTTGGTCGAACTCTGCCGCGGCGCCAACGACCCCGACCCGATCTTGCACAGCTTCCAGGACAAAGAACTGTTGCGAATCGGGGTGCGTGACCTGCTGGGCAAGGACAGCGTGCAGCAAACCACGGCGGCGCTCAGCGACCTCGCTGACACCCTGTTGACCGTGGTGTTCGATCTGGCTGAACGGGAACTGGCCGTGAAGCGCGGGGTGAGTTGTCGTTACGTCATCCTCGGCTTGGGCAAACTCGGGGGCCGCGAGATTAGCTTTCACAGCGACCTGGATTTGGTGTTGCTGTACGAAACCGACGGCATGACCACCGGCACGGTGCCAACGACTAACCACCAGTATTTCACGCAACTGGCACAACGGGCGATTCGCGTGCTGTCCCAACAGGGACCGCTGGGCCGCCTGTACAACATCGACATGCGGTTGCGACCAACCGGGAAAAACGCCAGCCTCGTCGTGCCGCTCGCGGAGTTCCGGCGGTACTTTGAGACGACGGGCGGTTGCCAACTCTGGGAACGCCAAGCCCTGACGAGGGCACGGGTGATTCGCGGCGAACCACAGTTTGCGGACGAAGTCATCGGTGTTGTTCGGACGGCGATTCTGGCTAAGCCGTGGTGCCCGGAATTGATCGACGACATCCGCACCATGCGCGACCGCATGGAACCCGCCACCGGCATCCGCCACACCAAACGCGGCCCCGGCGGGCTGGTGGACATCGAGTTTCTGGTGCAGATGTTTCAACTGAAGTACGGCCGCGAACACCCCGCGATTCTGCAACCCAACCTGTGGGATGCGCTCGAAGCGCTGCAAGCCGCGAACCTGCTCGACCCCGAATCCATCGCCCAACTGCGCGACGGGTATTCCTTCCTGCGACTTGTCGAAGCCCGGTTGCGCGTCGTGACCGACCGCGCCACCAACGAGCTACCGGAAGCCGTCGCCGACCGGGAAAAGCTCGCCCACCGCATGGGCTTTGAAGCCAAGAATGAGCGAACCGCCGCCGACCGCTTCAACGAAGAACTCGCCCGCGTCATGGCCTACAACCGCCGCCTCTTCCACGCAGTGCTGCACCACGAACGAACCCCGATCGTATAGAAACAAAAGCAGATTTCACCACAGAGG
>JANLRE010001171.1:0-5810 GCA_031368205.1 Fimbriiglobus sp.
CGGGCGGTGCTCGCCGTTGAAGCGATCGAAGGGACCGACCGCGCGATTACCCGTGCGGGCGAACTGTGTGGCCGCAACACGTTTGTTGTTGTCAAAGTCGCCAAACCTCAGCAGGATATGCGGTTTGACGTGCCGACTGTCGGCCAGACAACCATCGAGACGATGAAACAGGCCGGTGCCAATGTACTTGCCATTGAAGCGAGCAAAACGATCCTCCTGGATGAAGCCGCGACAATTGCTTTAGCCGATCGGTATCGAATCACAATTGTGGCGTTGCCGACGGATTGGACCGGCTGATTTCCAAATCCCTTGTGAAACAACGGGCTACCCATTCCCCATTGTTGCAGTCGTTCACTATGATGGCATTCAGTCCGAACACTTAACTTGACAATGCGGTATGCCGCAGGGCGGATATGGGCGTTGTCTCATTTCTGATACCAGAGTCACTCACACCCGCCGCCCGCGAATGCTTGTCGGGCGCGTGTTTAGCGGGCGGTTACGACCTCGCCCCGATTCCGACCCAGTACAAAATCGACGGGAATCAATTCACCCTCACCAAAGATTCACACGATAGCGGTTACTTGATGATGCCGTGGCCGTTGCAGGCCAATGAAGTTTCGATTTGCACGTCTTCGACCTTACGAGAACGGGCCGAACCGTACTATTTGCTGATCGAACTGGCTCGCGGGAAACTCAATCAAATTCGATCGCAAACGGCCGAGTGGGAAGCAATCGGGTTGGGTCTCGAACTGGACGATTTGCGGGAATTACTGGAAGTGACCAAACGGTTTGGTCAAGCGGTTCTCGATGTTACCAACCCGCAGTCGAGTGTGATCGCCGAAGAGGTTCTCGTCCGAACCCACGCACTGACCGAGCGGATTTCCGCGACGTTCGCCGAACAACTTCTTCAAACGCGACTAGCCGATGCCGGCCCGCTTGAGACACGCCTCGGTTGCCGACTGACTTCGTTACCACTTCCTGCAACGCAGGCCCAGTTCGCCGCGATTTTTACATCCGTGAAACTCGTACCGAACTGGAGTCTCATCGAATCGACCGAATCACAGTACGATTGGGCTGCGTTCGACACGCTTGTCGATTGGGCCATTCAGTGCGGCCTGGATGTCACGATCGGCCCGGTGATTGATTTGGCGAACGGCGTCTTCCCGACGTGGATTCAGCAATGGGTTGGTGACCCGCCCAGCCTGGCGGCGTTCATGTGTGACTACATCGAAACCTTAGTACGACGCTACCAAAATCGCGTCCGAAGCTGGCAAATCTGCGGCGGCTTCAACTACATCGATTGTTTTGGGCTGACGGAAGATGACCGAATCCGACTGGCCGCCCGATTACTGGAAGCGGCCCGGCACACCGACCCGGACATTTCATTCATCCTCAGCATCGCGCAACCTTGGGGCGATTATCTGAAGTCGGAAGATTACACTTATACTCCACTGGTCTTTGCCGACACCCTCATCCGTGCAGGCTTTTCATTCACGGCGGTGGAGTTGGAAATTCTGACCGGAGCGGATCGACGCGCAAGCCCGTCACGTGATTCGATTGCAATCTATCGACTCATGGAACTGTTTGGCTTATTGACCATTCCGCTTGAACTGAATTTTGGTGCGAACATTCAGTCCGCAGCAAGTCAATCGGTCGATGGCCAAGGTGCATTGCGGTCGGCGATTGAATCCCAAATCTTATTGGCAGCCGCGCTACCCCAGGTCCGGGCGGTATTTTGGGAAGGTTGGTCCGAAGCGGATTCACGCATTCAGGGTGCGAATCTCAGTGGCGGCACGTCCGTCCGGCAATCACTCCGAACCCATCTGCACAACCTCCGGGTCCGGTATCTGGCGTAACGATCCCATTGCAGTCGTAGTAAACTGAGACAGGGACAGCACTTAGAAAATATCTACAAATCGATCAACTAATATCCGCCGAGCGTCGTTATCATAGTGAGGACCAATACACCCACCCGACGACCCTTTGATTCGTGACTCGCATCACGATCTTCCAAAAGCTTCTCGAGTTACTAAGTTCATCCGGTTCGCGGAGGAATCGCGATGCCGACTACTGGAACAGCGTCCAATATGCCAGACAACGCGATCAACGAGGACTGCGTTGCATCTCATGCGCCTCGCGTGATCGGTGGTTACCACCTATTGCGTCGTCTCGGGGAAGGGGCGATGAGTACGGTTTACCTTGCCTACGATGCAGTGGGTCTGCGAAACATCGCGTTGAAAGTTCTGGCGGATCATCTGGCCGGGAACAAACAGTTCGTCAACCGCTTCTACCGAGAAGCACGGATGAGCCAACACCTACACCACGCCAACATAGTTCGGGGACTCGCGCAGGGGTTCGACGCGGAAACCCAGAAACATTTTTTGGTCCTCGAATACACCGACGGCCCGAACGCACTGCAATTGCTCCAACAGGGTGGTCCCCTGCCGATCGGTCGGGTTGTCCGTGCTGGCATTGAGATGGCCCGAGCGTTGCAATACCTCCACGCGGGCGGCTTCATCCATCGGGACGTGAAACCCGAGAATATCCTGATGGGTTCGGACGGCACCGTCAAACTCGCCGATCTCGGGCTGGCGAAACGACTCACTGGCGATGCGGAATTAACCACGACGAATCAAGGCGTCGGTACCCCACACTACATGCCTTACGAGCAATCCGTGAACGGTGAATTGGTCGATGGCCGTAGTGATTTATTCGCATTGGGCGCGACAATGTACCACCTGCTGACGGGGCGACTGCCGTTTCGGGGCGAGACGCACGAAGAAATCGTCCGGGAAAAAGCCCAAGATGCCTACTGCCCCATCCGGGAGTTTCGACCCGATGCCACGCCGGGTCTCGATTTGATTTTAGCGCGAACTATGGCCCTTGATCCCCGCGCCCGCTTTCAAAACGCTGGCGAACTCATCACGGCATTGCAAAGTCTGGAGGAACAGGATTGGGAACTGGTACCGAACACGGCTGCTCCGGTGTTAGCCGCTGTGCCCACAACGGGGCGCCTTCAACCGATTCTACAAACACAACCCGATTTGTTGAAAGTCCCACCGCCTGTGCAACGCTCGCCGGTCACACTAGCAAAGCCTTCATACCCGTTGATTCTCAGCATCAATCGCGTGGGATTGTTACTCGCGCTTGCTGTGGGAATGCTCTTGTATGGTGCTGGCTTTCAAGAGTTTTGGTACGCGGTTTTCCCAATCCCGTCCCGCATCGACTCTTCGGTGTCGTTGGCTCTCCCTCAAGTCTGTTTGCCACCCGTCCCCGTGATTCAATAAATCTCTCTTCGGACAGAATCCATCACCTCAACCTCTTCCCCCAAGTAGGCCGACGTGCCATTCGATCGTGCGCGACTATTCATTGTCCTGGCCGCCGTGTTGTGGAGTTTGAGTAGCGTGTTTATGCGGTTGCTGAGTGAACCCACCGGGTTGGGGTTGGACGACCCCAAACTCACGCCGTTACAAATCGCCTTCTTCCGGGGCTTGTTTGCCGGGTTAATCCTGATCCCGTTTTTGCGTCGAGTCGATCTTCGGTTGCGCCCCACAATGCTTGGCATGATGCTCAGCTTCGGCGTGATGAGCGGGCTGTATTTGTCCGCACTGGGCTTGGGTTCGGCGGCCAATGCGATTTTGCTTCAGAACACGGCACCGTTTTGGGTTTATCTCATCGGCGTGTACCTTCTGGGTGACGCCTCCGACGTGCGAAGTTGGCGAGCCATTTTGCTGGGTATGGTCGGGGCGTTGCTCATCGTGGCCGGGAATTGGCCCTGGGATAAACCGATGGCACAAGGGTCACACGACATCGAAATCCTGTTCATGGCGACGGGTAGTGGGATTGCTTATGCGGTTGTGATTCTCTTTCTCCGCTATTTGCGGGCGGAATCGGGTGTCTGGTTGATAACGCTGAATCTCCTGGGCAGTGCGGGTGCAATTGGGGCATTTGTTCTTTGCTCACAAAACCTATCCGATTCCCGAGACTGGTTCACAACACCGACCGTTCACCAACTCGTGTTCATCGCAGTTTTCGGTGCCGTGCAAATGGCGATGCCGTACCTGTTGTTTACTTACGGCCTTCGCACGGTCAGTCCCCAAGAGGCGGGAATCATCACGTTACTAGAGCCGGTCCTCAACCCAATTTGGGCGTACCTCGTCGCGCCAGATCGAGAGACACCGACATTGTGGACGTGGCTCGGGGGTTTGATCCTCCTGGCTGCGTTGACGTGGCGTTACTTCCCGACAAAGCAAAAACGTTGCGTGAAATGATTGCACTGCTCGTCATTTTTTGGCAAAGTAGGTGTCCCACCCGAAGAGACACTCCTCATGCCGACGTTCCATCTTGCAACATTTGAGACCAACGTCACACCACCCGAGGGGCATCCCCTTTGTGGGGGATGGATCGAAGCCGTTCGTGGCGTGGACGACCCACTGAAGGCACTCGGGGTTGTTTTGCTCGGTGCAGGAAAACCGATCGTGTTGTGTGCAGTCGATTGGTGTGGCTTGCGAAACGAAGCCCATCGGATCTGGCGAGCGGCCCTAGCGGAGGCGGCCCACACGACCCCGGAACATGTCGCTATCCATTGTGTCCATCCGCACAACGCACCGTTCGCCGATGTCGAAGCCCAAAAACTCATCGCGGCGGCGAAAGGACCGATCTCGTTGGACTTGAAGTTCTTCGATAAAGTGGTCCAGGAATCTGCCGCTGCTTTGCGAAAGTCATTATCGAAGACGACCGCATTTACGCACGTCGGAAGTGGCGTTGCGGAAGTCTCCGAAGTCGCGTCCAACCGTCGAGTGCTGGGACCAGATGGGAAAGTCAAGTTCACGCGGACCAGCTCAACGAAATCCCAAGAAGCGCGCGACGCGCCGACGGGGTTGATTGACCCGATGTTGCGAACGCTGAGTTTTTGGAACCACGAGCAACCGCTCGCGGCTCTGCACTACTACGCCACGCATCCGATGAGTTACTACGGCGATGGCCGTGTGAGTGCGGACTTTTGCGGACTGGCGCGGCAGAAACGCCAAGACGAGACTCCGGGCATTTTTCAAGTTTACTTCACAGGTGCCGCCGGTAACGTCACGGCTGGGAAGTACAACAACGGTGACAAAGAGAACCGGGTGATTCTTCGGGACCGTATGCACAAAGGCATGGTGGAAGCGTGGAAGAAAACGTCCCGTATCTCTGTTCCCGCAACGGGTTGGACGTGGCGAGTCGAACCTGTGCTGTTACCGCCACGCACGGAAGCAACGTTCAGCGAAGCCATTAGCATTCGTGACCTGAACGACGAAAAGAAAATCAAGGCGCGACGTAACAACGCGGCCTTTCAACTCGCTTGGCTGAAGCGTCGGGACACGCCGATTGAAATCACCGCGCTGGCATTTGGTAAGTCACTGGCGGTCGTTCATCTGCCGGGTGAACCGTTTATCGAGTTCCAACTGGCCACCCAGAAGCTTCGCCCCGATGCGACCGTTTGCGTGGCAGGCTACGGTGACGGCGGACCGGGCTACATTCCGACCGCCGATGCCTACACCCAAGAAGGTTATGAACCGACCGTCGCCCTCGCCTCGCCGGATGCCGAAGCAATCGTGTTGAAAGCCATTGCCAAGGTTCTTGATGCCGACTTCTCCAAACTGAAACCACAATAGTGCCCAACAAAACTATCTCGGAGTTGATGAATATGACCGCGTTTCGCACGGCCTTACTTGCGTCGATTTTGCTTGGGATTGTTGGCTTGTTTACAACAATCCCGGCTGCTGATCCACCGATGCCGGGAGTGGCAGGGAAGGGCGTTGCCGCACTTTCCC
>JANLRE010001174.1:0-1229 GCA_031368205.1 Fimbriiglobus sp.
ATTGCTACCACCCGCAGCCGTTTTACGACGCGGCTCTGGTGCATCGGCGACTCATCACGCCGCTGTTTTTGGCACTGGTTCACCGCACGCTAATACCGGGCGGGCTGTTCGTGATTCAGACCGACAACCCCGGCTACTGGAAGTACGTCCAAGCCGTGCTGCCGGTGTTCTTCGACTTCCACGAACGCATCGGTCGGTGGGCCGATTCGCCAAAGGGTCGCACCCGGCGCGAAATCGTCGCACTGAAAAAGCACCTGCCGGTTTTTCGCGGCCACGGCACGGCCAAGCTCGACCTCAGCGAAGCGGACGCCCTCCGCCTCGCCGAGTCCCTGCCCCCGCCCACGTTCGACGCCGACCGCCGACTGCGGGAATTGGACCAACTGGCGTGACCGTCCACTGGTCGTCGGGAAGTTCGGGCGGCGATTTAGTCGAGGGGGATGGCCTCGCCGCCGCGGGGGGTGACGGCGGACCACCACGCCTCGTCGGACACGGCACCACGGACGACGCGGACGCTGCCGTCGAACAGGGCGACGAGGATGCCGCTCGGGTGCGGGGAATTTGGGGTGCGGCTCCAGGCGTCCTTGATCCGTGGGGCGACGCCGAACGTCAGCCCGTCCTTGGAACTGCGGGTTACGGGCGGCGTGCCCGGCGTCGTCTTCGGGGCCACGTCCCCTAGCGTCGGGTCGGCAAACGTCGCCCGCCGCTCGGCGTGCCACGTTGTAACGTCCCCTGCAAGGTGGTACAGATAGTTGTTAAACATCTGATCGCGGCCGGTGTAACGGTATTGCTCGGTAAATGCAATCGTGTTTGAGTTGCCGTCTGGGATGTTGGCAATGGAATAGGTCACCCCTTCCATCGGCAGGATGTTCGCCACGTAGTTGCCCGGTGCCCAGCCGTAAGAAATGATAGCATCGGCACGCGGTGGTGCCCCGTTCGGGTCGGACGGGCACGTGTAGGTTACGAACGGGTAGCAAATGGGCTGTCGTTCACCTTCGGCGAAGGCCACCTTCGGCGCCCCGTCGAGGAACGGCAAGATGTCTACAAAAATGTGGCACGGGCCGGCTAGCCCCGATATGTTCCATTCGAGGTACGGGAAGCCGGGGAGTTTGTCGTTTTTGGAATCGGCAAGGTTGTGGGTGGCGAGAATGATCTGCTTCAAATTGTTCTGGCAGCGCAACCGATTGGCCGACTCCCGCACTTGTTGGATGGCAGGCAGGAGCAGGCCGATG
>JANLRE010001175.1:0-21605 GCA_031368205.1 Fimbriiglobus sp.
TTTTGCTCACTAACACCCAACCCACCCCCGCCGTTTTCTTGTCCCCAGTGCCGCCACCTTACGCACATAAATGTTGACCGCCTGCGGCGGGGGGGGTTTCCACAACCCCCCCCCGCGTCGGGCTAACGAACATCGGCATTGTTATGTCGCTTCCATCAGTAGCGGAACTCCAGCCCGAACATCATTCCTTGCACCCAAAAATCGGAGCGTGTGAGGAGAGGAACGGGATGTTCCGTGTTGCCATTCGTCCCTCCGGACCGAGAGAACAGCGGCACTTGCGACGGGTCGATCGTTCGATCGACTTGATCGCCGGGATGAACCGCTTCGCTGAGATAAAGGAAGTTGTAACCGAAGTAAACCCGCGAGTGATCCTTGAACTTGTAGCCGACTTTCACGATCGCTTCGGGTAGCACCGCGAACGAAGTCTGCACGAACCGCCCGCTGTTCGTCGATTGCCCCAGAACACCGCTGGTAAAGTATTGCAGCGGTTGCGCGTTGCCAGGCGTGACGGCGGCACCTTGCCCGCTGATCTTGACGACCCCGATCGACTGCCCGATGCCAACCTTCCCGACCATTTCCACGAACACCGGCCCCCGTGCCATGTCCGCACTGAACCCGAATTGCCCGCCGTGAAAACGGTTGTGGGCATCGAATTGATCCGCAACTACGGCCAGCGTTCCCGGCAGGAAAGCGGTTTGTTCGATGCGAAGCCCTTCGTTCACCATTAGGTAGCGATACCCGGCAATCGCATTAATGTTGGCACCCGGACTCGTGAACAGATTAACCAGACCGTTCACTTCCCAACCGCTGACGCGAGTTGATGTCGAGACCTCCGCGAGGCCGTTCAACCGTCCGGGAATCGCAACCGGGATCCAATCTTCATTGCCGGTGCTTGCGTTGATAATCGGACGTGCCAGTTGTCGCGGTCGCCCGTGTCCAGAATCACTGACTGACTGCGTCACCGTCCGTGTGCCAAGAAAAAAGTACGTCGCGGCGACTGCGGCGGTACCTGTTTCGTTGACTGCGAAACCGTTCGTGATTCGCCCACCCGAAGTCGCCATCCCGTCCCGTTGCGAATGACCGACCAGCACAACCGTGTTCGGGCCACCGAAAACGGGTGCATCCGCGCTACGGTTACTCGTAATCAGCGGCGGTAACAACTGGCCCTTCGGCCACCACAACAAGTATTCCAGCGTCGTCCACGAGGTGGCAAACGGGCGGCGGTTCTCGTCCGGTTCCAGCGGCAATTCGCGGCTGGTCTTCGCTGCGGTTTCATCGCGTTCGTTGGTCAGCAGCGGTTCGGAAATGATGACCGGCTGAAGCGGCTGCGAAACCGTTTTTCCATACGGAATGCCTGACACTTCGATGCCAGACATCAGCGCCAACGGCGGCACTTCGACTGGCTTTGGCACGGAATTTATCGGGAGCGGCGGACGGTGAATCGACGGCGGGCTGGGCGGATCGGTGGCCCAACAAAGTGTCGCCGACCCAACCAGTACCAGCAACACGATGGACATCTTCGCAGGCATTCGCTTCCCTCAAACAGACCACACGCCTGCTATGCCAGGATGCCACGCCACTGTCCAGTGCGACCAGTGCGACCAGTGCGACCAGTGCGACCAGAGCTTCGGAATTGCAGCGGCACTTGTATTGACAGAATGAGGGGCCACGGTATTGTCCCGCCCGGCGAGAACAGTTTGTTTGCGGGGTTGTTTCCGTGGGTGGGCAGGATGGGCTACGCTGAGGTTCGGGGGAACCGGCGCGATCGGCCACTCGGGGATTGACTTCGTTGAAGAGGGGGATGTGATGGCTCGTGCTACAACACTTTTGGCCGGGCTTTTTCTAGCGGCACTCGCGGGTTGTCTGCCGCAACAAACCACAACGCGATCCCAGGTCGCGGATGACCTTGTCGATAACGATCAGTTCTCCACGATCGGCAAGATCACTGCCATCGGCAACGTGGAGTCGATTCCGGTCTCAGGTGTCGGTCTGGTTTACAACTTGCCGGGTACGGGTAGCAGTCCGACTGCGGACGGTTGGCGGACCATGTTGGAACAATCCATTCGCCGACAAAAAGGCAACCCCAAAGAATTTCTCGATGATCCGAAACGGGAACACTCTCTGGTGCTCGTCTCGGCCCTGATTCCACCCGGCGCCCGAGCCGGAGATAAACTCGATGTGGCCATCAGCCTGCCACCCGGTAGTAAAACGACCAGCTTGAAGGGCGGGATTTTGTTCCCGACCGACTTGCAGAACTTTGAACTGGCCGCGAACGCACGCCAAGCGATGCAATCATCCGGTATCCCGGTCGGCAAGGTTCCCGTTGCCAACGATGGTACCCTTTTGCCGGGTAGCAAGATGGTGGTCGCCTCGGGTATGTTGATTGCGGGCTACGACAACGATGCCAAACCCAGCGCCGACGGCGAGCTAGCCCCGGAAGGTCCACGTGCGGGACGCATCTGGGGAGGGGCGAAGAATCTCATCGACCGACCGTACTACTTCATGCTGAACGAATCGAACCCCCAGCCGCGATTGGCTCTTGTGATTGCCGAACGGTTGAACGCCGTGTTCCCGGCACCCGGTGGCGGTGCCAATAAACTGGCCGATGCGAAAGTCCAAGGCAAACCACTGGTGGTTTGTTACGCCCCGCCAACGTATCGGTTGAACCACACGCGGTTCCTACTCGTGGCCCGACAAGTGCCGCTTGAAGCCGTGAAAAGTGACAGCCCGTACCGCAAGCAGCTTGAAAACGACTTGCTCCGTCCGGAAACGACGATCACCGCCGCGATTAAACTCGAAGCGTTGGGTCTGGATAGTCGCCAGCCACTACGGGTCGGGTTGCAAAGTGATTCGCCGTGGGTGCGGTTCGCGTCCGCCGAAGCGTTGACGTACCTCGGCCACTCCGACGGCGCCAAAGACCTCGCCGAACTGGCCGAAAAGCACCCGTCGATCCGCACACAATGCCTGACCGCACTCGCATCACTTGACGACGCCGTGTGCCTGGACCAACTCGCCGAGTTGATGCGAAAGCCGGATTCGCAACTGCGGTACGGTGCGTTCATCGCCTTGCGATCCGCCGACGAAAACCATGAAGCGATCCGCGGCAAACGCATCAACGGTTCGTTCTGGCTGCACAACGTTGCACTCGATTCTGAACCGATGGTTCACGTCGCCACCGAACGCCGGGCAGAAATCGTTCTCTTCGGTTCACGGTTCCCGATGCGAACGCCGTTCTCGTTCGCACTGGGTAAAGAATTCACTGTGTCCGCAAAAGACGGCGAACCGATGGTCACGGTCACCCGCATCAAGACCGGCACCGACGGCGAACCCACGGCGGTTAACGTGAAATGCCTCAACGACATGGGCACCGTGTTGAAGGGCCTGAGCGAGTTGGGTGGCAGTTACCCGGAGTCCGTCGAGTTCATCCGCCGGGCACAGAAAGCGGAGATCGTCACCACGGCTGTGTTGTTCGACTCGGCTCCGAAGGGGCTGAGCGTACCACAACTGGCGATGATCGCGCTGAACGATTCCAACATGGAAAAAGCCAATCTCGAAGTGACCCGCATTGGTTCGGAAGACATCGTTCAAGCGTCCTACGACTTGCCGACTGAAGCCGACGCGATGAAATCCAAGCCGAAAGCCGATGCCACTCTCCAGAACCTCAACCGCGAACCCGGTCGTCTCTTCGGGCCGTCCGTCAAGAAGTGATGTCTCCGGAGCGTTGGCGGGAATTTGGTTTGGATTGTGACCCCGATAGGGGTCATGGAATGTAGCCACGGGTGGAGCGCTTCGCGCAACCCGTGGAACAGAATCTCTGAATGGTAAACTGCCCTGAAGGGGCAGCGGAATTCCTTCGCCCCTCTAGGGCGATTGACAACGGGGTGTCACTGTCCACGGGTTCCGCTTCGCTTCACCCGTGGCTACATTCCGGTGCCCCTTCAGGGCACAAAAGCAAGAAGTCACTTATCCACAACACAATCCACCTCCACGCAAAATATTTACCCGAGACATGTGTTTTACCCCAACTCGACTATCCCATGTTGAAGCGTCTCGAACTCATCGGGTTCAAATCGTTCGCCGACCGGACGCGGTTCGACTTCGCCCCCGGAATCACGGCGATTGTTGGCCCCAACGGGAGCGGCAAAAGCAACATCGTGGACGCGGTCCGCTGGTTGCTCGGGGAGCAATCGGCGAAGAGTTTACGCGGCACGGAAATGACCGATGTCATCTTCAACGGGTCCAGCACCCGTAAAAGCCTTGGCATGGCTGAAGTGACGATGACCTTTGATAACACCGCCAAGCAACTCGATTTCGACGCCGACGAAGTGCAAATCACCCGCCGCGTTTACCGGGACGGCCAAGGCGAGTACCTCATCAACGGCCAGGAATCCCGGCTCAAGGACATCAAGGAATTATTCCTGGGCAGCGGGGCCGGGCATGGTGCTTACAGCGTGATCGAGCAAGGGCGCGTCGATGCACTGCTAACCGCGTCCACGAAAGACCGCCGGACGATCTTTGAAGAAGCGGCCGGCATTAGTCGCTTCAAAGTGAAGAAGCTCGAAACCCTCCGCAAGCTCGAACGGGTTGACACCGACCTCATCCGCGTGCATGACATCCTGCGTGAACTCGAAACCCAACTTCGCACCCTGCGATTGGCGGCCTCCAAGGCGCAGCGGTACCAAGAATATACAACTCGCTTGAAGGCTCTCCGTGTCAACCTGAGTTTGGCGGAGTTCCAAACCATCACGGCGACGTTGAACGCCGAGGAGCAAGTTCTTGTCGGTGTCCGGGCGGCAGTTGCCACCATGACGACGGATGCGGAAACGGGTGAAGAAGATTTGCGCAAACTCGACTGGGAGTTGTCGCGCACCGAAGAAACGCTGCGTCACCAAGAAGCCAAGCTCGCCCAAGCCAAGCAACTGATCGCCACGCAAGAGGGCGCCGCCAAATCCGAACGGGGGCAAACCACGGGGTTGGAAGCTGAATTGGTGCGGGTCGGCAAACAGCGTGCGGAACTGGGGAACCGTTCGCGCATCATCGAAACCGAAGCGGCGCGCGTGGCCAACGAACTGGACTTTATCAGCCAACGTGCCGCCGCCGAGAAAGAACGTTCCACGAACGCCGCCGCTGCTGTCAGTGATGTGACACTGAGAATTGCCGACTTGACCCGGCAAATCCAAATCGACCGCGACAAACAGATGGAACTGTTCGGCCACGCGATGAAGTTGGAAGGGGATCGGGACTCGTACCACCGGCAAGTCGAACGGTTACGCCACGATCTGACGCGAAAACGCGACGAAGCCGAGCGCAACCAAACCAAGCACGACGCCCTGAACGGGCTGTTGGCGGACCTGTCCCAAACCGACACCGACTTACAGGAACGGCTAACGCGAACAAGACAATCGCTTGCCCAGCACGTCGAACAACGGGATGCTCTTCAGCAAGCCGTCGCTACGATTCAAACCAATCTGGAAAGCCTTCGGGAACGCCGGAGTGCGCTGCAAGGCCGCGCGGATGTCCTTGCGGGATTGGAACAAAGTCTCGAAGGATTTGGTGCCGGTGTGCGGGCAGTGTTGCACCGCGTTCAGGCTGGTGAACAGCCACTTGCCAGCGCGATTCACGGCCTCGTCGCCGATTTACTTACGGTGCCGCGTGACGTGGCACCGTTCATTGATTTGGCCTTAGGAGATACCTCGCAACGTTTTGTGGTTGTTGATGACAACGCATTGTCACTGATACTCAAACACATCGGGACTGTCCCCGGTCGTGTGGGGTTCGTGACGCTGTTGAGAACGCAACCGACGACTTCGATCCCTGGTATGCCTGATTCCAATACCCCGCCGCCGATTCCCATTGCTGCGTTTGTGAAGTGCGATCTCGAAGCATTGCCGACGCAACTCCTGGGCCGTGTGTTATTGGTCGAGGATTTGCCCAGCGCGCGACTTCTTTCGCAACAGTACGTCGGCTATCGGTTCATCACGAAAACGGGCGAATTGCTGGATGCGGATGGCACCATCACCATCGGCCCACCGCTCGCGGAGTCGGGGATCTTGTCGCGCAAGAGCGAGTTGCGCGATCTTCAATTGCAGTTTCTGAAGTTAACGACAACCATCAGTAAACAAGAAGCGGAGCAAACGAACCTACGCCAACAAGCGGACCGTTTGGCGCAGCCGATTCACACCGCAGAAGCGGAGATTGCAGCCCTCACGGGGCAGGCCGGATCGCTCCGTGACCAGATGCTGGAGCAACGCCAAGTCCAACGCCACCTGGCGGAGTATCTGGAAACACTGGCACAAGAATATGCCATGAACGCCGGTGAATTGGCTCGAGGCGAAGCGGCGTGGGAACAGCTTCGCCAAGATGCCGACGATGCGAACCGCGAGGCTCAAAAGGTCAAAGCTCGCCACGATGCGTTGGCGATTGAATTGGCAGCAGCGGAAGTCGAACGTGACCGAAAAGTCCAAGAAAACACCACAGCCCAAGTCGCACTCAGCCGGGTCAATGAACAGCTATCGGGGCTGCGGAAAAAGCGTGAAGAATTAGAAACGGAAGTTCGCCAACGCCGTGTCGATGCGATGAATCACATTGCCACGGACCGCTCGATCCGATCTCGATTGACGGATTCGATACTGACGACACTCCGGGCAAACGCCATCGCCGCAGAAGCGTATGCGGACAAAGAAACCCGCGAGTGCCACTTGCGCGAACTGTCCCACCGCCGCGATTTGGTGCTGGCAGCGCGCGAGCGATTGCAACAAGCGTTGAAGCAGTCCCGCGACGCCTGGACCGATCAACAAAAGCAGGCCCACGCTCGGGAATTGGCAGTGCGAGATTTATTGAATCGCCGCGACACAATCGCCCAACGCATCCGGGAAGAGTACGGCGTCGAACTTGGTTCGCAACCACACGAATCTAGTGTGAACGAGGGCGATTCGACTCGTGAGATTAATGAACTCCGGCAGAGCATTACGAAACTGGGGAGCGTAAATCTGGAAGCGCTCGACGAACTCGCCGAAGTGGAAAAACGGGAAGCGGAATTGCGGGCACAGTTCGACGACTTGAACAACGGGCGGAACAGCCTGCGGCAAATCATCGACCAGATCAACACCGACAGCCGCAAGCTGTTCGGCGATCTGTTGGCCACGATCCGTGTGCATTTTCAGGAGCTTTTTCGCAAGCTCTTCGGCGGCGGCATGGCGGACATCGTCCTCGAAGATGAGAACGACATCCTCGAAAGCGGCATCGAAATCACCGCCCACCCGCCGGGGAAGCAAGCCCAACGCATCTCGTTGCTCAGCGGCGGCGAACGCGCACTCACTGCCGTGGCGTTGTTGCTCGCCATCTACCGTAGCAAGCCGAGTCCGTTTTGTTTGCTCGACGAAATCGACGCGGCGATGGACGAGGCGAACACGCAACGACTCGCGGAGTTGCTCAAGGAGTTCAGCAATCGGTCGCAGTTCATTGTCATCACGCACAAGAAACGCACGATGGCTCATGCTGATGTGTTGCACGGCGTGACGATGCAAGAAAGCGGCATCAGCAAGCTTGTTGCCGTGCGGTTTGAAGATTGGCCGGATGAAGAAGTCCAACCCCTCCGTACTGCCGCGTGATGTCGATTCCCTTTCATCGCCTAGAATTGTCGCCGTGTGACAAGTCTCTCTCTTGCAGACGAAAGGAACGTCATGACTCGCTTGAGCTTATTCCTTGTGGTACTGATTCCCTCGTTGGCCGTTGCCGCGCCACCCAAGCCGGTTGCGACGGGGTTGAAGAACCCGGCAGCGGTCGTGGCCGCGTCGGACGGCCGCGTGTTTGCGTCCGTCGCTGGCGCGGTGATGGTTGTGAAAGATGGCAAGGCGGAGCCGTTTGTTGCAGGCTTCGATGACCCGAAGGGTCTGGTCATTTATCAACAATGGCTTTACGTCGTGGACAAAGGCCGCGTGCGGCGTGTCGATTTGAAGACGGCAACCGCCGACGTTTGGGCCGATGAAAAAGACTTCCCCAAGAAGCCGATCGCCCTCAGTGACATCGCTGCCGATGAAACGGGCACGTTGTACGTCACGGACGCGGGTGATAACAGCACAGGCGGCGCGATCTTCCGCATCCCTGCGAAGTTCCAGAAGGGTAAGGCACCGAGTCGTGGCGATGTCACCCTAGTTGCGGATTCGGCCAAAGCACCGTTCCTGAAGTCCCCACGCGGCGTTGTGGTGGATAGTCTGTACCACTTGCTGATCGTGGATGGAACCACTGGGGAATTGAATCGCTTGCGGTTATCGGATGGCGTCGTCGAAAAAGTGGCGGACGGTTTCGCCGGTGGGCAGGGCCTCTGCTTCGATCGGCACGGTCGGCTTTACATCAGCAGCCAAACCGGGAAAGTCTGGTCGATCCCACGACCGGGTGAACCGGCCGTGCAAATGGTGGGCGACCTCCCCAGCGCCGCCGACGTTTGCCTGGACCCCACCAACAAACTCATGTTGATTCTGGACGCGAAGAGCGGGAGCATTCTGTCGATGCCCGCACAACCACCGGGTTGGGAAGTGAACGAAACGCCGTTACCTCTGGCCACCGAAACGACGTTCAAAGATTTGAAGTGGACGGGTTGGGACTCCGGCGAAGAAACCGGCAAGGTGATCCCGCTGCGACCGTTGGTGCTGACTCACGCCGGGGATGGTTCCAACCGCATGTTCGTGGCCACGCAACAAGGCGTCATCCACATCATCCCGGAAGCAACTGCAAAGCAGACCACGGTCTTCCTCGACATCCAACCGAAGGTGCTTTACAAGGACAACGAAAACGAACAGGGGCTACTCGGCCTGACGTTCCACCCACAGTACAAGAAGAACGGCGAGTTCTATGTCTTTTACACGGATAAATCGAAGCGACTCGAAAACGTCGTGTCGCGGTTCCGTGTGAGTAAGACCGATCCGAACAAAGCCGATCCGGACTCCGAGCAAGAATTGCTGCGTGTTAGCCACAAGTATTGGAACCACGACGGCGGCACGATCTGCTTCGGTCCGGATAGTTATCTTTACATCGTGCTTGGCGACGGCGGCTTCGGCAACGACCCCGACGACCACGGCCAGAAAGTGGACACGCTACTCGGCAAGATTCTCCGCATCGACGTGAACGGCAAGGGTGACGCAACGCCCTACGCGATTCCGAAAGACAACCCGTTCGTGAACGTGAAGGGGGCCAAGCCCGAAATCTTTGCACTCGGCGTGCGCAACCCGTGGCGGATGTCCTTCGACCGCAAGACCGGCCAAGGCTGGTTCGCCGATGTTGGCCAAAACCTGTGGGAAGAAATCAATCTGCTGGAAAAGGGCGGCAATTATGGGTGGCGGCGCCGCGAATCCCTGCACCCGTTCTGGGTCGAAGGAACTGGCGTGCGGAAGGAGTTCATCGACCCGATTTGGGAATACCACCACGAAGTGGGTAAGTCGATTACGGGCGGTCACGTCTACCGTGGCAAACAGTTGCCAGAGTTGGACGGGCAATACCTGTACGCCGACTACGTGAGCGGGAAGGTGTGGGCATTGCAATACGACCAAGCTAAGAAGCGCGTCGTGTCGAACCGCCCCATCAAGGACCAGACGCTACCGATCATGTCCTTCGGCGAAGACGAGCAAGGCGAAGTCTACCTGATGACCTACTCCGCATCCGGCAAAGGCATCTCCCGCATCGTGCGAACCAACGCGACGAGTCAGCGGTAACATTTCCGGGCGAACCGGCTGCGTTAGCTGCCGGGTGGTCAGCCACACCCGGTTAGTAACATGCCAATCGACTGTGGCAGTCCACCCGACAGCTAACGCAGCCGGTTCGCCTGATCCGAGAATTTTTCACGAAAGTTGTTGACAGTGGGCTTGCCACCGCGTTAGCCTGACTGCATGAATCTGTGTCATGTCCAGTGAGGACGGACCATGTCTACCACGACCGAACCAGTTCCGACCGCAATTCAACACTCACAATCTCACGAGAGATAGATAGAGATGGAGTTTACCCCCATTTGGCGAAGGTCGGCGGCGTACTGTTGATTGCTGCCGGGTGCTTCAAACTCGTTAGCGGCGTGCTGCCGGAGCCATCAGGTATCACGTCTCTTCTGCTGCCCGATTGGGCGCTGGCCACGACGCCGGCGTATGAGATCGCCCTCGGGGGCTGGCTGCTGGCCGACCGCTGGCGGTTCGGCGCCTGGCTGACGACGCTCGCCACTCTGGTCGTGTTCATCTTTTACAACATCGAATTGGTGAGCGCCGGCAATCCGAGTTGCGGGTGCCTCGGCGCGGTCAGCCCGACGCCCGGTATCATGCTCGGGCTAGATGTCGGTGCATTACTCATTTTGCTCAAGCGCCGTCCCGGCTGGCGCGGCCTTCCGGCGGACACGCCGGGGCTGCGGCTGGCCGCGACCACGTTCGCCGTGGCTGCCCTGACGTTCGGGCTGGTGGCGATCGGGGTTTACTCAGCTTACGGGTCGGTTGCCGTCGCCCTGGCGGACGCGCGGGGCGACCCCGTGGCGGTGGACCCTAGCCCGCTGAAAGTGCCGCTCGCCGATCCGGGTAGCTACGTCACCCAAACCATCCGATTGATTAACCTGACCGGCGACCCGGTCGATGTGACCGCCGCTCACGCGGATTGCGACTGCGCCAAGTTCACCGGCCTGCCGCTGACCCTCGCCCCCGGCGGCCGAGGCGAGGTCCAACTGATACTACACACGCCCCGCAAGGCGGTCGGGAGTTACCGCCGCCGGGTGGCGTTCGAGACTTCGGTCGGTATGGTCCCGCTGGCCGTCCGTGGGACGGTCCGGGCCGCGCCGACCGTTGAGAGGAAGTGATTGGCGACAACCTTTTTCAGGAGACGAACGATGAACGAAAGACTACTGAGTCGAGCCTCCGCCGGGCTGGGCGGGATGGCGATCGCCCTACTGCTGGTCGGGCTGGTGGTGCAGGGCGCCCGGGCCGGGACGGTGTGCGAGAACTGCCAAGCGTGGGCCGATCAACAGGCCCTCTACTACTGCCAGGACAACAACCTGACTTACTATAACTGTATCGGCATCCGGCAGGGGTATCGCACCAAGGAATGCTACGAGAGCAAGAACGGCAAGGCACCGATTTGTCCGGACGGCGGGGTGCCGAGTGGCACAGTGACGTGCAACACGCCAGAGTGCAGGATGGTCGAAACGCCCGGATGTCCTGATGATTTCAAGAAACAGGGCGGCGGCTCGATCTGCAACAACGACTGTTGGGGCCGGGCGTGTAGCGACCCGATCCCCGGTCCGGGCGGCACTTCCGGTGGGGTCTTTTCCTGTCGAGACAAGGAGGTCGATTACGACAAGAAAAATCCCCCTCCCGGAAGGTACTCCTCGACATGCTTCGTCAAATGTGCTTGTGGTGACCAATGAAACGACGAACCCTGCTCGCCCTGATCTTCACCGCGGCTGCCGGCACAACCGGTGGTCCGCGGGCCGTTGCTGGCGAGTATGAAGACTTCCTCGATCGATATGCGAAGCATCACCAAAAAGCTTCGGAACACCTGTGGCGGAACATCAAAGCGGCGGGAGAGAGGATTCGCTATGACGAGAGCAACGTGAAAGCCCCTCCGCTCGCCAAAGACAAATTCTCGGCTGTCGCTGATAGTTCAAAGCTCGTGTATTTGATAGTCGAAACGGGTGCGGGTCAGCAACCGGGCAAGACATATAAGCGTGGCGGCTTCGTGAGTGACGACGCCAGCTTTAACTCCTACTTTAATGACGATGGAACAGGCCAGTCCAAAATTGAAGCCAATTTCCCATGGGATGCAAAATCGCACGAGTACCACGTTGGAAATTACTTTGGTCTGTACCTACCATTTAATTTCCCGTTTTTCCGCCTTTACATCGGCCACGGGCCGAATCGTTACTTCCGATCGGACCCGATCAAAGAAGGAAGTTACATGACCCTCATGCACGGCAGCACGTTCTCGGTCCGCAACGAAACGCGGAAGGGCGTTGACTGCATCGTCGTCCGACAAGAGTCGCCTAAGCGGGAGCAACCGCTGGACGACGTGTATTACCTCGACCCCAGGACTTACTTGGTCCTTGCCCGCGAGCGGATCGGAATGCCGCAGGCGCGGACGCGGCAGGTCGAGCCGATCCGCAAGGTCGTCGAAATCAGCTACGGTCAGCCAGCGGCGGACACGGGGCTGCCGTTCCCGACGGCGGTCAAGACGACATACCATCTGCCGGACGGCAAGACCCTGCCGGGCGAGTCGGTCACGTTCACGGAGTACCGGCGGTACACGCCGACGCCGGACGAGGTGGACGTGGAGAAGGTGCTGAAGGTGAAGATGCCCGCCATCCCGCCCCGCCCGCCGCTGCCGCCCGAGGGCCAGTACCTCGACCCCGAACGCCCCGGCGAACTCCTCCCCGCCGTCCGCCGCTCCGGTCGGACCGCGTGGCCGTGGTACGCCGGTGCCGGGGTGCTAGCCGTGGCCGCAATCGCCGCCGCCCTCCGGGTCCGCCGCAACCGCCGTTCGGCCCCGTGACCGCTCAACCGTACTTCTTGTTGCACTCGTCGGACAAGAAATACCCCACAGCCGCGAAGTACTCTTCAAGTTGCTTCGTGAAATGCGCGTGTGGTGACCAATGATGCGACGACTTTTTTTCGCCCTGCTCCTAACCGCAGCTGCCGGTACGACCGGCGGCCCGCAGGCTTTTGCTGGAGATTACGAGGACTTTCTTGATCGGTACGCGAGCCATCATGAGAAGACGACGAACCACTTTTTGAAAAACATCAAGGCGACGGGCAAGCGTGTCAGGTACGATCACTACATTCGACCGATCGTTGCGTTTGTCGAAGAAGATTTTACTGTCATCGCAGATAATAACCGACTGTTGTGTACGTTAAAACAAGTCGGCCTCAGCGGATTGTTTCAAGGGAAGTCCAACACATCCGGCGGATATGTTGACTCGAATTGTTCGTTTACCACTCAGTTCGAGCATAACGGGCCGTCAAAGTTTCTAAGCGGTCGTCCAAGCTTCCCGTGGGAGCCAGAAAGTGCCAAATTCTATCCTCCTGTCCACAACGGTTCTTGTCACCCACTGAACTGTACATTTCTGAGGGTGTACATCGGTCGCGGTCCGAACCGATACTATCGGCCCGACCCGGTCCACGGTTGGAGCGGGTGCGCGGTCCAGGCCGGGAGCACGTTCTCGGTCGGCTCCGAGGTCCGGGATGGGGTCGATCGCATCGCCGTGCGGTTGAAGCTCGACCGGGACGGGCGGAAGCAGGCCCACACATTCTACCTCGACCGCCGTAATTACGTCGTGGTCGCACGGGAGACGGTCGGGCTATTCAACATGACGTTAGGACGGTACGAGCCGATCCGCAGAGTTGAGGAGATCAGCTACGGCCCGGCCGCCCCGGACACCGGGCTGCCGTTCCCGACTGCGGTGAAGACGACGTACCACATGCCCGACGGCAAGACGCTGCCGGGCGAATCGGTCACGTTCACGGAGTACCGGCGGTACACGCCGACGCCGGACGAGGTGGGCGTGGAGAAGGTGTTGAAGGTGAAGATGCCCGCCATCCCGCCCCGCCCGCCGCTGCCGCCCGAGGGCCAGTACCTCGACCCCGACCGCCCCGGCGAACTGCTCCCCGCCGCCCGCCGGTCAGGTCGAACCGCGTGGCCGTGGTACGCCGGCGGCAGCGTGCTCGCGGTGGCGTCCGTTACGCTCGGGCTTCTATTCCGCCGCCGTCGTCGTGCGGTCCCGTGACCGACCGCTTAGCCGTACTTCTTGTGGCAGTCTTCCGACGACATTTTCTTCGCCCGGACTAGCCCGCCGCCCAGTTTCTCGCCGTCGGGATCGACGTACATGCGACCGGAGCTTTCTTTAATCTCCGGGTCGTAGCCGATGACGTGGACGTTGAAGATGTACGCGGCTTCCGAGGTCGCTTTGAACCAGTGGATGTTGTCCTTGTGGTCCGAGATCGTGGATAAATCGCCGGGTTGAAATTGCTTGTCGATTGTCGGCTTGATGATGTAGTGCTCTTTCAACGTTTCCACGCGGTCGTAGTGCTTCCCGTGCCACTCCCCACGCAGGATGATGAACCCGGTACACATGTTCGCGTGGCCGTGTGGGACGATGGAGTGGCCCTTCTTACAGCCGAAAATTTGCTTGCCGAACCGCACGTCGGCGGGCAAGCCTTTGACTTGGGACAGATCAATGCCGTAGTTCGCGGCCCCGGATTCGGGAAGTTTTTTCGTTTTGGTCAGTTCATCGAGTTTGATGAGTTTGATCAGTTCGGCCAGATCAACCCGCTTGTAAAGTTCCTCCATCTTCGTTTGGAACTCCACGTCCTTCAGCTTCCGGCCCCGTAGGTCGTTGGTCATTTCGACGAGGTCTTTCAACCACGTTTCGATCGTCGGCTTCACGCCGTCGGCAAAGAGGTTCTGCGTCCAGAGCGTTTCGATCAGCCCGTAGGCGACCAACGAACTCAGGACTTGGGCGGAAAAGTCACGGCGGGACGGATTCATGTTGGCTCCAATTTGCGGGTGGGATGTTAAGACAGTAACGACTCGTCGAGTGGAATGGTAGCGAAAAAGTACGAGAGCTTTACAACAGTTACTTGCTGAATGCCCTTGCTGTCGCGTCGGGCTAACGAACAAATCACAACCACGACTCACGCAGCGTAAGCCCGTTCCGCCGCCGCTACGCCACTGCCGGGTTCCACCTTCACGCCATTTTTACGCAGCACTTGTTCGAGTGCCGCCAGCACCAGCATGACGTTGTTCGCGCGGCTGTTGTAGCCCATGAGGCCGATCCGCCACGCCTTGCCTTTGAAGTCGCCTAGCCCGCCGCCGACTTCAATGCCGTGATCGTTTAGCAACGCCTTGCGGCCCGCGATGTCATCGACACCTTCGGGGATACGGACGGCGTTGAGCTGCGGAAGCTGATGCCCTTCGGGTGCGATGTAAGTCATGCCGAGTGCGGTTAAGCCTGCTTTGAGCGCCTTATGGTTCTTCATGTGCCGATCCCACCGGGCTTCGAGACCTTCTTCCAGCACAATCCGAAGCCCCTCGCGGATGGCGTAGATCATCGTAATCGGTGCGGTGTGGTGGTACGCCCGGTCGCCGCCCCAATAACTTTCGATCATGCTGAGGTCGAGGTACCAGCTTAGCACTTTCGTCTTGCGCGCTTTCAACGCCGCCACGGCGCGGTCGCTGAACGTGACGGGCGACAAACCGGGCGGGCACCCAAGCCCTTTTTGCGAGCAACTGAACACGGCGTCGAGTTCCCACTTGTCCACTTCGACCGGCGTGCAACCCAGCGAGGTGACGGCATCCACGATCAGCAGCGTGTCGAACTCGTGGCAAAGCTTCCCGAGTTGTTCGATGTTTTGCCACGCCCCCGTGGAAGTCTCGGCGTGAACGATACCCAGGGCTTTCGGGCGGACGGTTTTCAAGGTGTCCCGGAGCTGGTCGAGATCGAACACCTGGCCCCACGGCTTTTGCAACGCGGTGACCTGGGCACCGGCACGGCCGGCCACGTCAATCATCCGACCGCCGAAAAAGCCTTTCGCGCACACCACCATCTTGTCGCCCGGTTCGATCAGGTTCACCACGCACGTTTCCATGCCGGCCATGCCGGTCGCGGAGACGGGGAACGTCAGGCGGTTCTTCGTGCGGAAGACTTCCCGGAGCATCTCCTGGGTTTCGTTCATGATCTGCAGAAACTGCGGATCGAGGTGCCCCAATAGCGGCGTCGTCATGGCCGTGAGAACCCGTGGGTGGGCGTCACTCGGCCCCGGCCCGAGGAGCAATCGAGGGGTGGGCGTCAGTTGGCCAGGAATTGTCATTCGGCACCTTCAGGTGTTGGAGAGTTACGACGGCGTCGCGCGTTCGATGACTAGCTTACTGATTGCCTTGAACTGCGGATGCGCCGCATCCCGGAGCCACTCGAACACGGCGGTTTCGGAGGTTGTCGGAATGGCCCCCGCATTGGTCATTTGCTGAAGTGCGGTTGCAGAGTCTTGTGGGTTTCGGCTGGCGAGGGCGTCCACACAAAGGTAAACGGTCAACCCTTCGGCGAGGAGATCGAGGGCGGTTTGTAGCACGCAAACGTGCGTTTCCATCCCGGTCAGGATGACCACTTTACAACCCGTTTCCCGGAGTTGATCCCGAAATTCCGCACTCCCGAAGCAACTGAACGTGGTCTTCGCGGGGATGGGTGTTGACAGCCGCTTAGCGATTTCGGGTGTCGTCGAACCTAGCCCCTTGGGGTATTGCTCCGTGGCCAGCACTGTCACGTTTAATAATTTCGCAACGTCGAGCAGGAAGCAAGTTGTCCGAACCAACTCCGCGCCGAGTGGCATCTTGGCCAGCAGCTTATCCTGCACGTCAATGACGACAAGAACACTACCCGAAGCGGTGATCCGAAGCGGCAGACTCATACCCGTTATCCCCGTCAAAGTTGCGGTCACACGAAACGAAGGAAATGCTTCCGCAGCCGATCGCCGAGCCGATTCACTTTCGCGCTGAGGTCGGCAGACTGCTCGGACGTGAGTGGGCGTTTGGCGAACCGTGTGAGGTAAAACTGCGACACCACATCGAGAGGCAAATCGGCGATGTCGCGGGTGACAGCCTGTTGTCGCAACCAGTCCGTTGCCATGACGGCGTACTCGCGTGGGGTCTGACCGTCCGTCAGCTTCAACCCGTGGGCATCGAGTAAAGTATGCAACTCGTCGTACCAGACAACGCCTGAGAATGCGGCCCGAGTCGCCAGGATTCGCCGCTTGCCACGACGCCAAAGAAGCGCAATGAAAACGAGGCTCATCGAAAGTACCACGGGGAACGCGATGAACTTCCAACCGGTTTCCAAAAGCCAATTGCGTGCCGATTGAACGCTGGCATTTCGCCGTTCGCTGTTGTAGCCCACGATGAAGTCCATGAAAAAGCTAATGCCCGTTTCGCGCGCATTCGCAATCCAACTGGAGGGCGTCGGGATTTCGGTACCCCCGTCCGGCGTCGGGTCAAGACTCAACCACTGCCAGACGATCGGTTTGCCATTTTCGATTTGTGGCGGCTTTTCAAACGGGAAATCCGCCGGGGCGGGCCGGGGAACCAACACCTCCGCCCAGGCGTGGGTATGTTCCTGACGAACCAAGTAGACTCCGGGTTCGTCGCCGGCATCCCAGCCTTTGAATCCCAGCACGTAGTTTGCGGGAATCCCAACTGAACGTGACATTAACACGAGTGCTGCCGCAAATCGCTCGCAATGTCCTTCCTTGGTGCGGTACAGAAACTCTTCGACCGGGTCGAGACCTTTATCTTGCCGGCGAAGTTTCAGCGTGTATTCAAACTCGCCGGAACGCGCAAGGTACGAACGGAACGCCTTGGCGACGATCTCAAAATCCTGGGCGGCAACTTGAAACACCGGCGGCGTCATGGCACGATCTTGCACCTTGCGGAGATCAGGATTTTGTGCGGCCAAGGTCGCCAACAAATCCTGGCACCACGCCCGTAACCGGGCTGACGTAACCGCTCGCGCGACGATGGTCGGGTTGTCCGGTGATTGAGTGCCCCCCAACGGCTGGAACGGAACTAAGAGTTCAAACGGGGAACTGAGGTCACGATCTTCGGCGGGGTTGTAGCGCATGATCTGGCGGTAGTACAGCGTCTCGCCGACCTGGAGTGTGATGCCGAACATCCGGAACGTGCCGTCTAAGTCTTGGTGCCAACTCCGTGATTCATTCTTCTTGATCGTGCCGATCGGGGGTTTTTCATTGACCGCCCAAATCACGGGATCTGCCAGGACAAAATCAAGCTTCTTCTTGGGATCCATCTTGGGAACAAAGTCGAGTTGGAACTGATCGGGGCCAAAATCCGGGGGTACGAAGGGGCTTGCATTCACGATCAACACATTTGCGCCGCGTGTATACAGTTGGTCCGCGTTTTTACGGCTCCAGATGCCCTTATCGTACACGTTGAAACTGACGCCACGAAAGCGTTGATTCGGATCGAGGTCGAGTTTCGGCTCGCCGGTTCGTGATGTCGCCCGGACCTCAAACGCCACCTCGTGGTTCGTCTTCAAGTCCCCCGTTCGGTTCATATCGACACTCTGGTCGCTGGCGTAACCTGTTTCGAGTACGGGCTTCATGAACTGCCAACGTGACCCCTGGGAGCGCGGGGTGACGAAGAAAAAGGGTAACGCCAGCAACAACGCCGCGGCGATCCAAATCAGCGTCCGGACCAGAAATTGGCGTCCCAGGCGAATGTCTTCGACGGTGTTGCTACTGGCCAAGATCGTCGGCGTCGGACCCGGATCGGTATTCGGCAGCGGCGCCAGCGTGCCGCCGACGCGGTGGTAAAAGAAGATATTCAGGCACCACACCCCCGCAATCACATACAGCCCGAGCATCACCCCGAACGTCACGTCTTCGGCCAACGTGCTGGCCAAGCCCATTGCGGCCAACCCGATGCCTTGCATGGCCCACCAGTCGCCGACGTGTTTCGGGCGGAACATCTTTGCCGGCATCAAGATCATCAAGAGCGGGCCGAGAAATGGCAGTAAACTCGCCGGCCAGGGGAACGTATAGATGAGACTATTTTTGTTGATGAATTGATAGGCCAGCCAAACCGTCCCGACGAGACCAATCACTAGCCCCACGCGGTTGGCCGCCGCCAGATCGAGTTGATACCGCTCTTCGCAGAAAAATGACACAACAAGTAACGCGATGACCAGACCGCTGAAGAGCGACGCTTCCCGCAGAAAATCCCACTCGGCATACCCCAAACAAAAGCACGCCAAAATCAGGGTGAGGTAAGTGCTGACACGAAACGCGAAGTGGGTCGGCATCGGTCCCTTCCAGGTATCAGGACTTACGGGACGAAGTTTCAGCCAAGGCGGTCGGGGGCGTAAACCACGCAACGGGTTGGGCGGGGTTGACCTCCGTGAACGCTAACCCATTGCTCCGGAACGCGGCTAAAAGTGGACTAGCCGGACGAGAACTAATCAGCAAGCGGGCCGCACGACTTGATCGCCGTCGGGCGTAATCCGGCGAGACAATTGGCACGCGATCGGTTCCCTTCACCTCCGCCAAACACGCGAACGCCTTGCGGACGAAGCCTTGCGAACCGGGGCCGTGTTGAACGACCACTGGCGAACCCGGCACAATCAGGGTTAAGTCTGCGGGGGTGTCCGTGTTGCCCCACGCGAGTGCTAAGCTCGTCGCCAGACTGAGTGCCCATTCCAACCGACGAGCGGCTTCGGTGTTCGCGGTGGAATCCTCGTCCCATGCCTTGTTCAGTTCGGGCAACCAGGGATCAACCACGATAATGAGATCGAGCGGTTCGGAGCAGTCGTATTCGCGCACCAAAAGTTGATTACGCCGTGCCGAACTTCGCCAGTGAATCTCGCGTGGGCTGTCACCCGGCCGGTACGGCCGCAGCCCGCGAATGTCACCATTACCCAGTGCCGCACGACGGGAGGGGCGGCGTGTTTGGCCGTCCCCGGCACCACCACGAATCAGCCACCGGCGGAACATCTCCAGGTCCACTTTACCAATCGGTGGCAGCACCAGAATATGGCTGTCGGCACTGAGCGGGTGCAAAACGTGAACCAGGCCGATGGGGTACGACGAATCGACCATCAATGGCCCAATCGTGTGTCGTCCCCGCGTTTTGAACGACCACCGCGCGGTCAGTAATCGGGATTCCCCTGCCGGCAACGGTGCAAACAACCACGCGGCCCGATTCGAGTCGGCTTGGTCCGTGAGTAGCGTGGTCACGGCCCGACCCGAGTCGTTGCGCACTTCCGTAGCGATGGCAATTGTTTCACCACAAAAAGCCGGCGAGGTCGGCTGCCGGGTTGCGATCAGTCGCGCCGCCATACGCCACGCGAGCCACAAATTGACGCCGAGAAGTGCAATCAGCAGGTAGCCCGCGAGGACCAGCAAGTTGATCGTTTTGTACCACCCCACTACCGTCAATACGACGGCGACCACGACCCAAACCGCCGCAGCGCGCGTGAAGCGGATTCGCATTTTCGCTTCGGGAGGGGTTGGCGGGACATCTCGCACAGGATCACCTAAATTTGCCCGAAAGATTCACCACGAATCGCACGAATCAGACGAATGAAACCAATCCTGTCGATCATCATAAATCAGCTAAACATAGGTGTTACGAGTCCTGAGATTTATTATTCGTCTGATTCGTGCGATTCGTGGTTTCAATTCCGTGTTACGTGGGCACCTTGGTTTTTGCGAGGAGTTCACGGACGATCGGCCCTGCGTCGTCGCGGCCACCTTGGTCCCAGGCGCGGGTGAGAAGCCGGTGGGCCAGAACCGGCTCGGCCATCGCCTTCACGTCGTCCGGTGTGACGTAATCGCGGCCATCGACCAGTGCATAACTTTGCACCGCCCGGTACAAGGCGAGAGCAGCGCGGGTACTCGCACCCAAACGAACTTCGGCATGGGTTCTGGTCGAATCAATCAGTTCCAAGATGTACTCTGCGATCGGGGCTTCGACGCGAATACTGCGGGCGAGATTTTGCAATGCGACGACGTCTTTTGTGGTCAGGACGGGTTTCATCTGGTCGATCGGCTCACCGCCACGGTGCTGGAGCAGAATCGCCCGCTCCGCTTCGCGCGCCGGGTAGCCCACTTTTAACCGCAACATGAACCGATCGAGTTGGCTTTCCGGTAGCGGGTAAGTGCCCTCAAACTCGTAGGGGTTCTGGGTCGCCAACACCAGGAACGGTGGGCCGAGAGGGCGAGTTTCGCCATCGACCGTGATTTGCTTTTCGCTCATCGCTTCCAACAACGCCGACTGCGTGCGAGGCGTGGCCCGGTTGATCTCGTCCGCCAGAATCACCTGGGCGAACAGCGGCCCTTGTTGAAAGACGAACGTGCTGGTTTGTTGGTTGTAGACGCTGGTCCCGATCAGGTCGCCCGGCAGCAGGTCCGGCGTAAATTGCACCCGATGGAAGCTACACGAGAGACTGCGGGCAATGGCCTTCGCCAGAAGCGTTTTCCCGACCCCCGGTACGTCTTCGAGGAGAAGATGCCCCTCGGAGAGCAAGGCCACGGTTGCCAGCTTAATGACATCCGGCTTCCCCAAGAACACTGCCGCAATGTTGGCCTGGAGAGTTGCCAGTAACGGCAGCAGTTCGGACATCGGGGCCGCAGGGGGGTGATTCGCTTGGGGCATCGGGTCGCGGTCCCGTGAGTCAAAATTGTGTGCAGAGTACCAGACTGCGGTATTACGCTGTTAACCTACGGAGAGTTCAGTTTTTGAAATAAGAGCCATCGGCAAAGCCCACGGAGCGGACTCCTTTGGGTCAAGTAATCCCCACGGAGCGGACTCCGTGGGCTTTGGGGTTATGGTTCACCTGTGTCGATCAGCATTTTCCCGGCGCCGATCCCACCGCGTAGGTTCGGGTTGGCCAACCGGGCGGCCATGCGGACTTCCGCGTCCTTCATGTCGGCTTCTTTCTCGGCATCACTCTTCGCGGATTCGGCGGCTTCGACCTCGGCTTGGAGGGACTTCAAAGACAGCGACATCCGGCGTGCTTCCGTGTCGGTGCTGATGATCTGCACCGTCACGTCTTGGCCTTCCTTCAGCACGTCGCTCACTTTCCG
>JANLRE010001069.1:0-2701 GCA_031368205.1 Fimbriiglobus sp.
ATTTTTTCAAAGATTTATATTGCCGCTAAAGTAAGGCGGTTGACCCACTCGGGTTACGTCACCACGAGGTTGTCGCGGTGGATCAGTTCGACGTAGGGAAGTTTGCCGAGGACGGCGTGGATTTGCTCGGTCTTGAGTCCGGCGATGCGGGCGGCGTCGGCGGCGGGGTAGTTGGTCAGGCCCCTGGCGAACTCGTGGCCGGTGGCGTCGCACAGGGACACGACATCGCCCTTGCCGAAGTCACCCGTCACGCCCCGCACGCCGACGGGCAGCAGGCTTCGTCCCTTCACCGTGACGGCGTTCACGGCCCCGTCGTCGAGCGTGAACGTGCCCTTGGGTTGGGCGGTGTAGCCCAGCCACCGCTTCCAGGCCGGCATCGAATCGCCATGCGGCAGGAACAGCGTGCCGACGGGTTCGGCGGCAAAGATGCGGTCGAGAATGCCGTCAATCGACCCGTTGGCCATGACGACTGCCCCCCCCGCCGTGGTCGCCACCCGAGCCGCTCGCAACTTACTCCGCATCCCACCCGTGCCGAGGTTGCTTTTGGTCACACCGGCAAAATCGGTGACGGCTTGGTCGATGTGTTCGACGGTGGGGACGAGTTTCGCGGACGGATCGACACGCGGGTCGGCGGAGTAGAGGCCATCGACGTTGGTGAGCAGCACCAGCAGCGGGGCTTGCAACAGGTTGGCCACCATCGCCGCAAGGTGGTCGTTGTCGCCAAACTTAATCTCCGCCACGCTGACCGTGTCGTTCTCGTTGATGATCGGCAGGCAGTGGTACTCGAAGAGGGTCGCAATCGTGTTGCGGACGTTCAGGTAGCGGGCACGGTTGTCGAAGTCGCTGGCGGTCAGCAACAGTTGTGCGGTGTGGATGCCGTAGGCGTTGAAGCTCTCCTGGTAAAGCTGCATCAACGCCGACTGCCCGACGGCGGCACACGCTTGCAGGTGCGGCAGGTCATCGGGTCGCTTGCCCAGCTTCAACTTGCCCACCCCCGCCCCGATCGCCCCGGACGTGACCAACGCCACCCGCCGCCCACCCGCCCGAATCCGTTGCAGTTGATCCGCCAACGACTGAATGCGGTGTCGGTCCAATAGCCCCGCCGCGTCCGCCAGCACGTTCGTGCCCACCTTCACCACGACCGTGGCCGCCATCGCCAATATCCCGTCACGAGCCGCGTCCGCCATGTGGTGTTCCTGGAGTGAGTGGGCAGAAGGTAGTGGATAGTGGATAGTGGTTAGTGGTTAGTGGTTAGATAACATGACAAAAGAGGAATTAGCAACCCCGCACTCTTGTAGGTCGTGGTCGAGTCTTCGAGGCCCGACATTTGGCTACCACAGAACAAACGGCTGAACCAATTCCCTTCGCTCCCTATGTCGGGCCTCGCCCAGCCTCGACCACGACCTACAAGACCGACCGCACCAACCGGGCCGGTGGTTTGCCAGAAAATTTCCGGCTAGGGGTGGGGTAGGTGGCGTTTCTTCCAACAAACCGAGTTGCCCAGCAAGGCACTTCACGGACTTGAATCACACTATGTCACTCTTCACCGTGGATGAATCAATCGCCTGTTGTCGGCTCGTGGAACTCGCGTTGCGGGAGGACATTGGGCCGACCGGGGACCGCACCTCGGAGGCGACCATTCCGGCGAACCAACAGGGGCAAGCGGTGTTCGTGGCGCGAACGCCGGGCGTGCTTGCGGGGCTTCCGGCGGCTCAGCTTGTCGTGGCTGCGGTGTCAGCGGAGTTGCACTTGGAGTTTCACATTCAGGACGGTGCGTCACTGGAACGGGGGATGAAACTCGCCACGATTCGCGGACCGCTCCGGGCGTTGCTGACTGCCGAGCGGACGGCGTTAAACTTCCTCCAGCGATTAAGCGGCGTGGCCAGCTTGACGCGCAAATACGTGGATGCGGTGGCGGGTCTAAAAGCCAACGTTCTGGACACTCGCAAGACCACACCGGGTTGGCGATTGCTCGAAAAGTACGCGGTCCGGATGGGCGGTGGGATGAACCACCGCATCGGGCTTTACGACGGCATCTTGATTAAAGACAACCACCTTGCCGGTTACCCGGACCCTAAGACTGCCGTGGTGCAAGCCGTCAACGCGGCCCGCCAGTACCCCGGCAACGCCGGTCTGCCAGTGGAAGTGGAAGTGGACACCCTCGAACAGCTTGAGCAAGCCTTGACCGTTCTGCCAGAGATCGTGTTGCTGGACAACATGACGCTCGACCAACTCCGCCACGCCGTGGCCCGCCGCAACGCCGTGGCCCCCGGCGTGCAACTGGAAGCATCCGGTAGCGTGACCCTGTCCACGATCCGGGCCATCGCCGAAACCGGCGTGGACCGCATCAGCGTCGGTGCGCTAACCCACTCGGCACCGGCACTGGACATTGGCTTGGATTACGAAGCCGAGTATCATGGATCATCCGACTAGTCACGGATTTGTAGGTCGTGGTCGAGCTTTGCGAGGCCCGACACGAACGAGCGAACGGAATAAGAATCGTCAACTTGCATAGTGACAGCCTGATGTCGGGCCTCGCAAAGCTTCGACCACGACCTACAAGATGCCAGGAATGATGCCATCCCCGCGTGAAATCTGGTCGTTTGGTACGCAGCACATTGGTCGGCAGGTGTTGGTCTACGATTCCCTGCCTAGTACCAGTGACGTGGCGACTAGCTTGGCGGCGGACGCTTCGCACTTC
>JANLRE010000036.1:0-8392 GCA_031368205.1 Fimbriiglobus sp.
ACCCCAGGCTAATGGCTAGCATCCCTTCAGGATGCCTCATGTTGTTTTTATCCCGGAGGGATTTCAGCGATTAGCCTGAGGTTGAGCGCAGCGACACCCCAGGCTTTGCTCGTAAACTATACCGGCGTTCGGTCCGTGTCCTCACAGGAAGCTACTCCCATGCGAATTGCACTGGCTTTGTTACTGCTCACGTCGGCATTGTCACCTGCTCAGGCACCAGACAGCGATGCGAAACAGGCGACGGTGAAGTTCATTCTCGCGCTGCAAGACCCGACCACCGGCGGCTTCAAAGTGGAGGCGAGCGGCAAGTCGAGTTTGCGGGCGTGCAACGGCGCGGTGAAGGCACTGCGGGCGCTGGGTGAGAAGGTTCCGCGCGAGGACAAGGTGAAGGCGTTTGTGTTAAGTTGCTACGACGAAAAGACCGGCACGTTTGCGGAACCCGGTAGCAAACCGGACGTTGCCATCAACGCCGTCGGCGTCATCATTGCCGTCGAAATGGGCCTTCCCAAAGCGAAGTTCGCCGGTGCCATGAAGTACCTGGAAGCCAACGCGAAGACGTTCGAGGATGTACGAATCAGCGCCGCAGCGGTCGAAGCGTGGGGCGTCAAGGATTGTCCGTTCAAGCTCGATGCGTGGATCGCTATTGCGGATGACTTCGGCGAAGAAATTGCGAACATTGCCCAAGATGGCGGCGCACGCGACATCGGATCGCTGATGGCGTTTTACTTCCGGTTAGATGCGTCGTCTGCGGGTCGTGACAAGTTAAAAGCCGTGCTGGTCAACATCGCCGATCTGGGACAAGTTGCGGACGGCGGGTGGTGCAAAGCGGGTGAGAAGTCGTCCGACTTGGAGACGTGCTATCGCATCATGCGGGCACTGATGTTGGCGAGGGCTAAGCCGAAGAATCTCGCGGGAGTGAAGGGCTTCATCGCCACGTGCCGCAACGCCGACGGCGGTTACGGCGTGAAGCCGGGTGCGCCTTCGACGATGAGCGGGGTTTACTACGCGATGATCGTGGGCAAGTGGATCACAGGGTTGGAGAAGTAAGGCTCGCCTTGCGAGCCTTACGCGCGTCGATGAACGACTTCACGCACAGCCCGACGAAGACCGCGCAGACCAGCGACATCAGCAGCCCGGTTCGCGCGGCGGGGGCGGTGGGGTCGAAGTCCAATCCCTTCGACGCTTGGCGGATGAGCGGCATGAACCCGCCGAGGAAGCCAAACACGCCGACCATTGCAGCCAAGTGCATGACGTGCTTACGGATCTTGTCCGTAAACGCCAACAGCCCGCACAGCACCAACACGCCGCCGATGTACGCCGGGATCAGGGCCGTCTTCGGCAACTCGCCCGTCTCCGCGTTCGGGGTCCCGTTGAAGTACCCGGTCACGCCGAGCATCACCAGCAACGCGCCGCAAAGAATCGTATTCCACGCCATGATCGGGTTTGCTCCGGTTAAAGGTTCAGTCTCGGGTGTTCAGTTTTGCCAGAACTCGTGCCACGAGTTCGCCCGGTCCGGCGATGTCCACTTGCCACGCATCCATAAACACGGTCAGTTCGTCGTCGCCGAACCGCACGCGGGTCAGGCCGACGCCGAGCGGAAGGTCGTAGTGGTCCGTGTTGCCAACGCCGCCTAACTCCGCGATCACGTCCCGTAGGCGGTCGATTGTGGCGAAGTCTTCGGACGAGCAGATGTCGGCCCGTACTATTCCCAATTGACTATTCCCATTCGATGGTCGCCGGGGGTTTGCTGCTAATATCGTAGACGACGCGGTTGATGCCCGTCACGCGGTTGATGATATTTGTGGCGACTCGTGCCAACAAATCTTCCGGCAACCGGGACCAATCCGCCGTCATGAAGTCGTCGGTTTGGACACAACGAATGGCGATGGTGTTTTCGTAAGTTCGCCCGTCGCCCATCACACCAACCGATCGCACGGGCAACAGCACCGCGAACGCTTGGGATGTTTTGCGATACCAGCCGGCCTTGTGCAGTTCTTCGAGAAAAATCGTGTCGGCGTGGCGAAGGGTGACGAGTTTTTCCTCCGTGACTTCCCCGAGACAGCGCACCGCAAGGCCGGGGCCGGGGAACGGGTGACGCCACACGATGTCCTCCGGCAGACCGAGTTCATGGCCGAGTTTACGCACTTCGTCTTTGAACAAATCCCGCAGTGGTTCGATCAACTCGAACCCAAGCTCCTTCGGCAACCCGCCGACGTTGTGGTGCAGCTTGATCGTCGCCGCTGGGCCGTCCACGCTACCGCCGCTTTCGATCACGTCCGGGTACAGCGTGCCTTGGGCGAGGAAGTGGGCGTCCGGAATGCTCGTGGCTTCGGCCTTGAACACGTCGATGAAAACCTTGCCAATGACCTTGCGTTTCTCCTGCGGGTCGATGACCCCGGCGAGTGCGGACAGGAAACGGTCTTTCGCATCGACGACGCGCAAATCGGCCTTGAACCAGTCGCGGAAAGCGTGCCGCACCATCTCAGTTTCGCCCGACCGCATCAGGCCGTTATCGACGTAAATGCACGCCACTTGGTGGCCGATCGCCTTCACCAACAGGGCCGCACACACCGCCGAATCCACACCGCCGGACAGGCCGCAAATCACCCGCTTGTTGCCAACGGCTTTGCGCACAGATTCAACGGTGCCGTCGATGAACGTCTGGATTTTCCATAGGCTCTGACAGCCGCAAATGTCACGCAAGAAGTTGGCCAAAATCAACCCGCCGTGGGGCGTGTGGCTAACTTCGGGGTGGAATTGCAGGCCGAAAACGGGCCGAGTCTTGTGCTTGACGGCTGCGACGGGGCAGGTATCGGTGGACGCGAGCGGAACGAAGTCACCACCTACCGTGTGAACTTGATCGCCGTGGCTCATCCACACGATCGACTCCGTCGGGTACCCTTGAAACAACGGGTTGGGGTTCGACACGTTCAGCGTGGCCCGACCGTACTCCCGTGCCGCCGCCGGGCTGACGTTGCCACCCAGCGTATGACAGGCGAGTTGCATCCCGTAACAAATCCCCAGCACCGGAATCCCGAGGTCGAAAATCTTCGGGTCGCACTTGGGCGCGCCGGGTTCGTACACGCTCGACGGGCCGCCGGAGAAAATGATCCCTTTCGGGTTTAATTCCTTGACCCGTTCCGCCGAAATGTCGTGCCGCACGACCTGACAAAAGACGTTCAAGTCCCGCACCCGACGAGCAATCAGTTGCCCGAATTGCGAGCCGAAATCGAAGATCAGGACTGATTCAGTTTGCGTCACGAGTCGGACTCGATGGTGGCTGTGAGGTGTTCAGAATACTGCTGGATAAATACTGCCAAATCCGTTTCGTCACCAATCGTCGCGGTGCTGACGAATCGCTCGAAGTCGATCGTTCCGTCATCGAGTACGTCGATTTCCCACCGCTCTCCCGGTACAGTCGCGCGAATCGAGACACTGTCGTCTCGATAGCGTGCCAACTCGAAGTGAATCTGTGCGGCCTCCAACTGCCGGATCAAATTCGTCAACGGATTGATGGTTTCCGGATCTGTCACTTGTCGAATCGGCTGTCGAGTAACAGTTTGCGAAACGTCTTGTACCCCGTTACCTGGAGTCTTGCCTTGCGTGTGATTGCTTGCCATGTTTCACCCAAAATATCGTCCCACGACGGAGAACCAGGTTCGAGTGCCGCTCGTAGTATCGTACCCTTTTTCCGGGTGAGAATAACGGCGACCGTTTCATCATCTCGATTCGGTGGCACGGAATAGCCTCATCTACTTACCCAATTCGTCGGCACGGTGTGTTGCGGCTTCGACGGCGTCCATCAACACGCCACGGAGTCCGCCCCGTTCGAGGGCGTGCAGGCCGGCGATGGTCGTGCCACCAGGGCTTGCAACGGCGTCTTTTAACACGCCGGGATGCAGGCCGGTTTCGAGGACCATTTTGGCGGAGCCGAGGACCGTTTGTGCGGCGAGTTTCAACGCCACATCGCGGGGTAAGCCCATTCGCACGCCGCCATCGGCCAGGGCTTCAATCATCACATAAACATACGCCGGGCCGCTGCCGCTGAGGCCGGTCACGGCGTTAAGCAGGTGTTCCGACACGGCGAAGGCTTGTCCCACGCTGCCGAACAGCTTCGCAACTAACGCGGCATCATCGGCGGTGGCTGCTGGACTGACTGCAAACCCACTGGCGCTTTCGCCCACCAAACACGGGGTATTCGGCATCACGCGAATCAGTCGTGTTTCGCTGCCTAGCGCATGTCCAAGTTGTGTCAGTGTCACACCTGCCGCGATCGAGATGACCACGTGTTGTGGCGTGATGTGGGAACGAATTTCCCCCAGCAGGTTCTGGATGGTTTGCGGCTTAACTGCGAGAACCAACACCTTTGCGGCAGCGGCGACTTCAACATTATTGGGTGTGCTACGCACACCAGTCGTCTGCGTAAACTTCTCGCGTGCCGACGGGAACGGATCGCTGGCTAGGCTCGTCCCGCATTCCAGCAGACCAGCCGTCGTCCAGCCTTTGGCCAGCGCGGTCGCCATTTGCCCCGCGCCGAGGAAGCCGATCGAAAGTGATGTGAACGGGACCGACATCAGCGGCCTCCGGAGTCCGAATCCAAAAGAGTAGTGTATCACCCCCGGCAAGTAGTAGGAAACGCTGGCATTCAATACCCGGACCGGATATACCCTTGGTAACTCCCCGCAGCACCTATCGAAGGCTTCCAGTAATGTCCGATGCGAAACTGCCGACAGGTTGGTCAACGATGAAGTTGCTCAGCCCTTACCAATGGTTCGTGTTTATCGTCTGCTGTTTGGCATGGGACATGGACTGTCTCGATCAGCAACTGTTCGTTCTCGCCCGCCGTCCGGCGATGGTGGACCTCGTACCAAAGGTCACGTCGGATGATCCACGCATTCCCGCTTTTGGGGCATCGCTGCGCGAAGAGGCCGTCAAGACGAACAAACCGGAGCCGTCCACTGAGCAAATTTTGAAAGCCCGCCAAGACGGCGACATCGCCACGGCAGCGGGCAACGCGACCTCGTTCTTCATGGTGGGGTGGGCGGTCGGCGGCATCGCGTTCGGCATCATGGGTGACAAGGTTGGGCGGGTGAAAACGCTGATGCTGACGATCCTGCTGTACGCCATTTTCACGGGCCTCAGTGCCTTCTCGCAATCGACCCTCGACTTCTACATTTACCGATTCCTCACGGGACTTGGCGTCGGCGGGGTGTTCGCCGCTGCTGTGACATTACTCGCGGAGACGATGCCCGATCGCGCCCGCCCGTTCGCGCTCGGGCTGTTCCAAGCATCGTCGGTACTTGGCAATTGCTCGGCGGCACTCATCAGCATGTGGTTCGGGAGTTTGAAAACCGACGGCGCCTTTGACGGGCTGACGATCCTGGGTTTGCCACTCACGCCGTGGCGGACGATGTTCCTCGTCGGGATTTTGCCGGGGCTGTTGGTCGTACTCATCCAAGCTCGACTCAAGGAGCCTGAAAAGTGGCTGCAAGCCAAGGCTGCCGGTGGGAAAAAGACCAGCCTGTACGGCGAACTATTCACGGACAAGCGGTTCGTCTGGAACGCAATGTTCGGGTTGTTGCTCGCCCTGGCTGGCGTCGTCGGGTTGTGGGGGATCGGGTTCTTTTCGCCGGACTTGATTCAGTACGTCTCGGAACCGCAATATCAGAAAGAAGCCGCCGATCTCGGCCTGACGGGCAAGGACGCGGCGGATTACGTCAACGGGCAGAAAACCTACTGGGCGGGCATTACGTCACTGGTGCAAAACACCGGCGCGTTCTTCGGCATCTTCGCGTTCAGTTACGTGACGTCTATTATTGGTCGCCGGTTCACGTTCGGAATCTTTTTCATACTGGCCGGGATTTCCACGGCCGTGGTCTTCTTGTTCCTCAAGACGTGGTCGGACATCTTCTGGATGATCCCGATCATGGGGTTCTTCCAAATCGCACTGTTCGGCGGGTACGCGATCTACTTCCCGGAACTGTTCCCGACGCGGCTCCGCAGTACGGGGACATCGTTTTGCTACAACGTCGGTCGGCTGGCCGCAGCGTTCGGCCCGGCGGCCTTGGGGATGCTCACGAGCCAAGTCTACGCCAACCTGCCCGCCCCGGACCCGCTCCGCTACGCCGGCGTCACGATGTGTGCGGTGTTCTTGCTCGGGCTAATCGCGCTGCCATTCCTGCCGGAAACCAAAGACAAGCCGTTGCCGGAATAGAATGGGAATTTGAATTCAACGAGAGGTCTTACGCCGATGACGATTCCGGATTGGTTGCAGAAACGGGACGGGAACTTGAAGGCTGGCATCCGCGAGGAGATTGTCTTCGTGATGCTGAGCAACCAACCCAGCTACCGCCTCGAAGTTCGCCCCGCCAAAGGCCAGCACATCTGCACCGTGGTGCAAACCAACAACGGCAAGCGCCTGGACGACGCCACCACATATGCCACTGTGAGTGAGGCCATGCAGGGCGGGTTGGAACAGTTGCGGACTAAGCTAGGGTGGTGATGTAGGTGGAAAGCCCATGAACGATCATTGATGACCCAAAGCCCATGAACGATCGTTCATGGGCTTTCCGGGAAACTTATTTCCCGACTGCTTTCTTCAACTCGGCCACTACACCACTCACATCGGTGTCGTTCACCGAAATGAACGCGAACGACTTCACCACTTTGCCTTTGTGAACCACGACCGCCGTGAGGTGGGCGTCGGCGTTGATGCCCCAGTTGTTCGGGCCGGTTTTTTCGCCGGTGAACACGGTCAAGGCGGTCTTCTCAAACTTCAGGCTCAGCTGAAGCTTGGGCATGTACTCTTTGTGCTTGTCCGCGTCCCCTCCCAACCACACGGCCACGCTGATGGCTTTGTCATCCGCTTCGCCCAGCTTGCCATCGAGTACCTTCAGGAACCGTGCCATCGGGCGGCTGAAGTGTTCCGACTGCACGAAGAGGTAGACGGTGGGCAACTCCTTGCGTTCGGCGGTGTAATCAACTTCTTTGCTCTCGACGGGGCCGAGGACCGCGAACACTTTTAGTTCCTTGACGGCTTCCCCGGTCTTTGGGCCGGATTCAACATCGGCATGTGTGAAGGGAGTGAACACCAGGAGCAAACACATCGCCACGAATGGCTTCAACATGGGACTGACTCCAATTCCGAGAACGGGGTGATCGAGAGCGGGTACTCCGCGATGGTGAGGCCGAGTGTTGGGATGGCGTGCAACCGACGCCAGGCTTGTGTGAGCCGTGCTTCTTCTTCCTGGACATAGCCGCAGTCCAAGTTCGATTTGGCGAACGGGCCGACACATTCGACACTTGGGAATTGTGCGGCAACGATGTACTGTGCGACTACGGGGTTGCAGCGAATGTGGCGTTCGGGCATCAGGTGCAACACGTCCAGCGGCACCTCACCCAAGATGTACCGCAAGTACAAATCGGAGTCGAGGATGATTGCCACATCCTGACCACAGACATCGCACAAATACCCTTCGTCACAACGTGCCATTTTCGCCCTCGGCAACAGTCTGCCATGATCCGTCGCTAAAAGCTGCTATATTATCAGGAACGAGAATGTGTGTGGGTAGACATGATGGCGGTATTCGATCGTTTTCGGTTGGACGGGCGGACCGCAGTCATCACGGGCGGTAGTCGCGGGCTGGGTCGGGCAATGGCCCAAGCACTAGCGGAAGCGGGGGCCGATCTCGTACTAATCGGGCGGGAACTGGAATCCCTGGCCGTAGCGAAACAGGAACTGAGTTTGCTAGGTCGGCGAGTGTTCATCGTCGAAGGCGATGTGAGCACGCCGCCAGGGGCAACGGAAGCGTGCCAGCTTGTGCTGAACCTGGGTCAGCCGATTGACATCCTCATCAACAACGTCGGCGGGCGACGGCTTGATATGGCGACCGAAGATTTTCCGCTCGACGACTGGCAAAAGTTGATCGACTTGAACCTGACCAGCGCCCTGGTTTGCTGTCAGCAACTCGGCAAGCCGATGCTCGAACGGCGTCGGGGTTCGATTATTAACGTGACCTCGATCGCCGGGCCGATTGCGATGAAAGGCATTCGTGGTCGGCATTACGAAACGGCAAAAGCAGCGTTGACCGCGCTGACGAAATCGCTGGCAGTTGATTGGGCCGATCGTGGCGTGCGGGTCAATGCGATCGCGCCGGGTGTGTTTGAAACGGCGCCGAACAAGAAGTGGTTTGCAGAGAAAACGGCCTTCAAAACCGGCTTCCTCGACCACATCCCGATGTCCCGCCTGGGTCAACCCGAGGAACTCGGCCCCGTGGCCGTGTTCCTCGCCAGCGACGCCAGCAGTTACATGACCGGCACGACCATCGTGGTCGATGGCGGATTTACGCTGATTTAGTTTTAACCACGAATCAGACGAATCAGACGAATGAAA
>JANLRE010000098.1:0-2708 GCA_031368205.1 Fimbriiglobus sp.
GGGGCGAGGCAGGAGCTTCAGTCAGCATCTCACGCAGAGTTGCAGAGCCGCAGTGAGATCAGAACAGGTTCAACTTTGCGCCTCTGCGACTCTGCGTGAGATGCTGACTGAAACGGTATGTTTGCCCCAATGAGGTTACAACGACTTCAGGTATTCGACGAGATCCCACCGCTCCGCATCCGTGAACGGCACCTTTTTGTCCGCACCTTTGAAGTACTCGTGCCCCGCGTTCGAGTTGCCCGGAATCGGCTTGCCGTTGTCCAAGACTTGGAATCGCGGTGCGTCGGGAACATCGGTTTTGAACCCGACGTGTTTCGGGTCAAACTCGCGTCGCCCTACGCTGAAGGACTTCGAGCGTTTCTCCGCCGGGAGTAGTAACTCGTACACGTTCGGCACCGACCCGTTGTGCAGGTACGGCGCCGTCGCCCAGATGCCGTTGAGCGGCCGGGCTTTGTAGACCATCAGGTTAGCCATCCGTTCCTGGCGGATCACTTCCTTTTCCTCCGGGGAGAGAATCTTTTCACCGATGTCGTTCATGAGTTTCATCGTGCGCGATTGGACATTTTCCGCACGAAGCTTGCTGAAGTCTTGGCCGTACAATTCTTCGCGTGCGCCGATCAGTGTTCCACCCACGACGTGAAGAAAAATTGCATCGGCCTCCGCCTCCGAACCGAACCGGCTGCCGATGACGAACAACGCCCGTCGCCCCGCAAGTCTGCCGGTCTTGGATTTGCGATCCGCGAAGTTCTTCGCCATTCGATCATCGGTTTCCAACTCCGCGATCGGCGTTCTCACAGCCTTAATCTCTCGGTTTGGATCGGCGCGTTTGAAAATCTCGTGGTCGTGGCAACTGTTGCAATACTGCGTGAACAGTCCTTTTCCGCGGTCTCGCATTGCCGGGTCGATCGGCGGTAACCCGGTCGCGGACCATTCCGGGGAAAGGAGCAGTTTCATCATCTCTTCAATCTCGATCAGGTTCGGCACTTGAACGGACGAACTGTACCCGGTGATGAGTAGCGCCTTGCCCGGTTCGGACACATGAACTTGGCCGAAGACGCCCAGCACTTGCCCCGAGTTGCGGGCCAACGCCCCGAGCCTCGGGTTGTCGATGAGTTTGTTACGGGCCATGCCGTTCCATTGCACGCGGTCGTGGTGGGGCGTGTCCCACAAGAAGGGGTAACTGACCGGGGCGTCCGGCGACCGCTTCTGCGAATCCGCTGACACCGCGATGTCATGGACCAGCACTTGGTTCAAGATTCGCCCGAACGCATCCAAGCGGGCGTGACCGTAGGGGTACGCCGTTTTGTTCAGCGCGTCGTAGTCGTCCCGGACCTGAATCGCGGCGACGAGTTGTTTCCGTAATCGTTCCTGGCTCGAACTGGTGTTGTCGTTCTTCAGCACCCGCGCGGCGAATCGCTCGAACTTCGAGCGGTAATCGTGGGTGTTGTGCAACGCTTGCGTTAGTTCGAGCAACAGCGTTTGCATGTCGCCCATCGTCGGCCCGCCGTCGATGCGGTAGGCGACCTTGTTGTAATGGATCTCGGTAGTGTGACACGCCGCACAGGTTAGCCCCAACCAATCTCCCGCATCGCCACGGCTCTTCGGGTCTTTAACAAACCCGACCGGCAGGCCGTCCGGGTTGCAGTGATTCGGCTTCTGGGTCAGGTACCGCAACCGCTGCATGTGGCCGTTGTCCCGGAACAAGGTTTCGCTATTGGGTTGCTCCAGCGCCAGGAACCAATCGTAGGGCAACAACCGCGACCCCTGCGTTCGGGTGTAAAAGTCCATGCTTTGGGCCGGCGTCCACCCTTGCGGCAGGTAAACGACCTTGTCCGCCACTTCGCCATACGGATCGGTCGTGGGAACCAGCGCATCCCGGTCTTCCACAGCATACTTGTCCAAGTCGCACTTCACCGTACCGCTCTTGGTGAGCCAAAGCAGACCCCAGACCGCGCCGATGACCGCCACAATGGCAATCAGAATCCGCGCCCGGTTGTACAAGAAAGCCCGCAGCGATGTGACTGTCATGGGTCGTACCCGAATTACGGTTTGCGGATGACTGGCAAACAGTGTGACCGATCCGAGACGGGAGCGAAACGAAAAAACCTCCCGTCATCCGAAGATTGACGGGAGGTTGATTTGAGAGGCCCGAGCCGGATTCGAACCGGCGTGGACGGTTTTGCAAACCGCTGCCTAACCACTTGGCTATCGGGCCGTTCACCGCATTTCCGACACTTCGCATCTTACCGATCATGCGGATCGTGTCAACTGAGCACACCGTATCATCGTCCCGTTGCCCACACCAACTTGAGGCTTTACCCCACGCCGAGGTTCAGGGGTGCAGTTAAAAATACGCTCAAGTTGACAGGTACCATGTGCCTGCGATACTCTCATAACAGTAACTGATCGGAGGCCCCCATGACGACGATTGTAATCCCCGACGAAACCTACCAGCGTCTTGCCCGCCGCGCCGCCGTCGATGGCACCACCGTCGAAGCGCTCGCCCTACCCGCGCTGGAACAACTTGGCCTTGAACCGCCGGTCAACAATCACCAGCCCACCCAAGTCAGAGGTATGGACACATCTTTTCGACTGGGTAATTTCTAACCCGATCGGAAGAGCCGCGGCACGACTTTCCGGGCTAATGCCAGCACTTCTTCCAGATCCTCGCTCTGCAACAAGTCGTCGATCGCCAACAACTTCTCCAA
>JANLRE010000114.1:0-3472 GCA_031368205.1 Fimbriiglobus sp.
GGAATTGGTCTGGGTGTGCTGGTGTTTTATCGTGACACGCGCCGTGTTGGGCTGTTCGTGTTCTTGCTGTCGCCGATCATGCTGGTTCACTTTTTGCGAACCCAAGACATGGGCACGCACCATGACTACTTGCTGCTGCCGATGTACTTGCTGATACCGTCGCTGGCCGTCGTCCGGCTTCTGGGCACGTCACCGCATTGGTTGCAAGGCATGGCGGTTCTCGGAATTACGGGACTACTCGGCGTGTCGATGAACCTGATGTTCTGGCCCACCCCGCTGATCGAGCATTCGCGTTTGGGTCCAATCGTATCACCGCTGCGCTACCCGCCGTTGGTGCGGGACGACCTACCAGAATTGCGGCGATTGTTGCGATATGTGGAACAGGAAGCGGCGGCAGAAAACGGCAGGGTCGCAGTGATTTCCAGTTCGCCAACTCTGAACACGACAACGGTTCAGCAAGCGAATCGCTCGCTGCAAGATTCGTTGATTGATGTTCGACGAGTGTTGCCAACGCAAGAAGTGGATCGCGTGAACGGGTTCCCGACGAATCTGTTTCGGGCATCAATCGTCATCGTGGCCACGCCGCCCCAAACGCATCTAAACCAAGAAGAACAACAACTCGTGCTGATCCCGACCGAGTTGCTAGTCAGTCGCAAAAGTGTGGGGCGGGCGTTCGAGAAGTTGCCAGAATCGTTTGCGTTGAGCGGAGGAGTTCGGGTAAACGTCTACCGCCGGACTCGGACAATTACGGTTGAAGAATTTGACGACTTTTGCTCGCTGCTTAAACTTGTCCATCCCGAGACGGCGAGCTTTTATACACCGCCGGGTGACATCGAAGATTTTCTCAAAGTCCCAACTAGGCCGCTAAACTAACTCTCAGCTTGAGGCGGGCTTGATTACGGATCCGACTTTGGAGAAGGTTGCGCTACTACTGGTCCCGATTGAAATGACGGCCACGATACAAACGATGATGATGAGGGCCAACATGACGGCGTATTCCACTGCCGTGGGACCGTCTTCGGCTTTCAGAAAGCGAACGAGCGGGCGGAACAAGTATTTCAAGGTGTTTGATACCTTTATTGTGTGAGAAGAACAAACGAAAACGCCCCTGTGCATCATAATGTACAGGGGCGTTTCATGATTTTTGACTTTGCTGCGAGCACGAGGCCCGCATCAGGCTCAGCTCGAAGCTGGCTTGATGGCGGAACCGACTGCCGAGAACGTTGCGCTGCTGTTCGTACCGATCGCGGTGACTGCGGCGATGCAGACCACGATGATGAGGGCCAACATAACGGCGTACTCGACTGCCGTTGGACCATCTTCCTTCTTGACGAAAGTAACGACGTTCTTGATGAGCTTGTTCATGGACCTCTCCCAGGTTGATAGAACTATGTCGGAGATTGGGTGATGGGTGCCAGCCCGCATGGGCCGTCGTCACCGCATCATTCCCCGTTGTTCCGACTACACCAAAGATGTAGATCACGCATTGGCACCGTGCAAACGGAACAACCGGATTTCCGCGATATTTCCGGGCTTTTGATGTCGCCATAGAATCGTGATACCTCGATTGAACCCCGTGCGCACTGAAGGAACAACCCCATGATTGAACCAGCCACGACCGAACCGACTCAACGGAAAAGTTTGACCACCACCGGGGGGCCGAGCCGGGCACCCAACCGGGCGATGCTCCGTGGCGTCGGCTTCGATGACGACGACTTCGACAAGCCGATGATCGGCGTCGCCTCGCTGTTTAGCGACATCACGCCGTGCAATTCCCACCTCGATCGACTGGCCCGCAAAGGGATCGAAGGCATTCGTGCCGCCGGTGGGGTGCCGCAAATTTTCGGCGCCCCGACGGTGTCTGATGGCATCAGCATGGGCCACAGCGGTATGCGGTATTCGCTGGTCAGCCGCGAGGTGATTGCGGACTGCCTGGAAACCGTTGCCGGCGCGATGAACCACGACGGCCTGTTGGCGTTCGGCGGCTGCGACAAGAACATGCCGGGCTGCGTGATGGCGATGGCGCGGCTGAACGTGCCGAGTGTCTTTGTGTACGGCGGCAGCATCATGCCGGGGATCGGGCCGGACGGCGAAGACGTGGATATCGTGTCCATCTTTGAAGCGGTCGGGAAGTTTCAAGCCGGTACCATCGACGAAAAGAAACTGCACAAAATCGAGTGCGAAAGCTGCCCCGGTGCAGGCTCGTGTGGCGGCATGTACACCGCCAACACGATGGCCAGCGCGATCGAAGCAATGGGGATGAGCTTGCCCTACGGCGCCAGCAACCCGGCGGTCACTGCCGCGAAAGACCGGGAAGCGTTCCAGGCCGGCAAAGCCTTGGTGAACTGCATCAAGAACAACCTCCGACCCAGCGACATTATCACGCGGAAATCGTTGGAAAATGCGTACACGTTCGTGCTAGCACTGGGCGGCTCCACGAACGCGGTGTTGCACCTGATGGCCATTGCCCGCGAAGCCGGGGTGCCGTGGACACTGGATGACTTCGACCGCCTCGGCGCGAACGTCCCGCACATCGCGGACCTCAAACCGGGTGGCAAGTACGTCATGTTCGACCTCTACCGCGTGGGCGGAACACCGGCGGTTTTGAAGGCGCTGCTATGCCGGGATGCTGCACGGCGATTGCCCCACGGTCACCGGGCGCACGCTCGCGGAGAACTTGAAGGACGTGCCCAGCGTCTACGCCAAGCCGCAAAAGGTCATCCACCCGCTCGACAAGCCGCTGTACAATCGCGGCCACATTGTCATCCTGCGCGGGAACCTTTGCCCCGACGGTGGCGTGGCGAAAGTGGCTGGGTTGAAGCACCGGAGCATCACCGGCCCCGCCAAAGTCTTCGACGGTGAAGAAGCCTGCTTCCAAGCGATTCGTGCGCAAAAAATCGTCGCCGGGGATGTGGTCGTGATTCGCGGCGAAGGCCCAGTTGGCGGGCCGGGGATGCGCGAAATGCTCAGCATCACCGGCGCGTTGATGGGCCAGGGGCTAGGCGATAGCGTCGGCCTCATCACGGACGGTCGCTTCAGCGGCGGCACGCACGGCCTTGTGGTTGGCCACGTTTCCCCAGAAGCCTGGGTGGGTGGCCCGATCGCCTTGGTCCACGACGGCGATTCGATCACCATCGACGCGGAGAAGAAAACCCTGACGCTCCACGTCCCCGATGCCGAACTCGCCAAACGCCAAGCCGCCTGGGTGAAGCCCGCCCTCCGCGTCGAACGCGGCGTACTGGCAAAGTACGCCAAGCTCGTCCACTCCGCCTCCGAAGGCGCCGTCACGGGGTGAGCCTGATTTGTAGGTCGCGGTCGAGGCCTTGTGAGGCCCGACATTTGAACGGGAAGGGAATCAGTTCAGCCGTTTTTCGGTGGGAGTCGTGTGTCGGGCCTCGCAAAGCCTCGACCACGACCTAAAAGAATGGCTCCACCCTAAAAACCGAGGCCCCTTGAAGTGTATGTATAATTC
>JANLRE010000203.1:0-1979 GCA_031368205.1 Fimbriiglobus sp.
CTCGACCGCGACCTACAAGTCGCCGCCAATTCATTCACACGATGAACCGTCGATTGCCCGTTTTCACAACCTGTCCCGGTTTATAATCTATCCACCGTTATCAATCCTTCCTGACCAGTGTAGGAGCAACCGTGCTTGAAACACGTCGCTATATGGTGAAAGAACAAGTCAAGTTCTTCAAATCGCACCATAGCTACGATATTTTCGACGGCGACACCGAAGTCCAAATCGGGGTGGCCGAAGAAAAAATCGACTTCCTCACGGACATCCTCCGCTGGTTTGTCAGCAAGCAACTCATGCCCACGAGGGTCGAAGTCCGGGAAACACCGGACCACTCGCTCGTGTTCACCATTAGTCGCGGGTGGTACCTATTTCGATCCCGCGTCGAGATTCACGACGCGGACGGGGTGATGGTCGGTTACCTCAAGAGCAAGATTTTTTCGTTCAGCGGTGGATTTCATGTGTACGACAAGAACGACAAGCAGTTCGCCGAAGTGAAGGGGAACTTATTCGGCTTCAACTATCGTGTGCTGACGCCAGACCACGGTTTCGAGATGGGGAAAGTGACGAAAAAGTGGGGCGGCATTGCGAAGGAACTGTTCACCTCGGCGGACACCTATATGGTGGAAGTGAACGACGATCTGCAAGAACAACCGATCGGCAAAATGCTGGTTTTAGCCGCCGCGTTGGCGACGGATATGATATTCAAGTCTGGCTCCAACACTGCTGGCAACCTCCTGGATGCGTAAGGAATACCGCTCATGTTGACTCCCGAAGGCTGCAAACAACGCCGGGCACGACTGCTCCAAGAATTCCAATTCAACGAGCCACTCTTATTAGGTGATCCGCTCAACTTGCGTTACTTGGCGAACTGCAACCTCGACCCGTTTAGCATCGGCGCGGACTTCGGCGGGTTGCTTTTGATTCAACCGGATGGCCACACCACGTTGTACCACGACCATCGCGCACCAAAGTCAGTGGAGTTGGCATGCGTCGATGAACGCATTCCGATCAAGTGGTACGACGGCAAATCACCCGGCCAAGGTCCACGCCGACTAATCTTACGCGACGTGGTTGACCACGCCGGAACTAACGGCTTGATTCACGATCAGATCAACGACCCAAACGCCCCCGAACTGTGGCGAATCGTCACGGACATGCGCCGTTCCAAAGGCCCGGATGAAATCGAACTGCTAAAAACCTGTATGAGAGCGGGCGAAGTGGGACATGCCTGGGCGCGGGCCAACGTGCAACCGGGGATGACCGAACTGAATGTTTACAACGGCATCCTGCAAGCTTGCAGTGAAGCGGCGGGACATCCCGTGATCTTGTACGGAGACTTCACCGTGTCGTCGGGAGCCAACACGCGGGGTGGGTCGCCGACCCAACACAGGCTCCAAGTTGGGGAAATGTTGATCCTCGATTTCTCCGTCATCATCCAAGGCTACCGCAGCGACTTTACCAACACGCTTGTGATCGGTGGTAGGCCGATCGAAGAGCAGAATCGGCTGCTACAGTTATGTGCGCAAGCCATGAAAGCCGGCGAACAACAACTTCGCGCGGGGACAACCTGCCAGACCGTCTACGATTCCGTCCGTGATGTTTTTGCCGTCGCTGGTGTTGCGACCGCGTTTCCACACCACGCCGGACACGGCCTGGGAATATCCCACCCGGAGCCGCCCTTTTTCGTCGAGCATTCGACCGAAACGCTAATCGAAGGCGACGTAGTGACGCTCGAACCCGGCCTCTACATCGACGGCATCGGCGGGCTACGGATCGAGCACAATTACTTGATAACATCAACCGGCTACGAGCGGCTAAGCAACCACACGATTAGCCTGACGTGATGTTTTTTTGATTTGTCAGTCGTGGTCGAGGCTTTGCGAGGCCCGACACTCGACCGCCTCCAATCAAACGGCGGACTCTGTCGCGTTCACGCCCGAATGTCGGGCCTCGCAAAGCCTCGACCACGACCTACA
>JANLRE010000219.1:0-3430 GCA_031368205.1 Fimbriiglobus sp.
TCAGCGAGCATCATCGTCCGGCTCACGAAGCAACTCGTCGCGGGCTACCAGACTTACGGCTTTCGCACGGTCAAGAAGCCGGACGGGGACGAGTTCCACCATTTCCCGGAACTGATCGATGGTTTTCAGCACCAGCCCACGCCCGACTACCCAGGCAACGAGTTCTTCATCGGCGGGAAGATCGTGAAGGACATGGCGGACGATCAAATCAAAAAACTGACGGCGCTCGGAGTCACCCTCGACCGCGACCCGCGCAAGCTCTTGACCACCGTCGCCGATAAGTTTCTCGGAGGCAAATGATGCTCTGGCTCTCCGTCGAAGCACCGTTTGCCGTTTGTCGAACGTTCACCGCCGGGTGGTACCGGCCAACGGCGACGTTCCTCACACCGTCGGCGGCCTACGGACTGGTCCTCAACTTCGCCGGCATCGACAGCCGGTTGCGGGAAGGGGCCGAAGGACACGACGGCAAAACGCCCGCGTCCCTCACCGCCAAGGGGCTACCTGGGATGAAACTGGCAATCGGCGCCGCGGCTGTGGACCGGCGTGGTATCCCGATCGCCTTTGAGCACGCTTTCCCGAGAGTCCAGTCGGTCTATCAGCAATTGCACACGTATCCCGTGAACAAAAAGAACGCCGCAGTTCCGATAGAAACGACCAAAGGGAACAAAAACAACATCACCCCCGTTCGCCGCGAGTTTTTGTCTGACCTTCGCGCCGTGATCGGCGTTGATGCCGATGACGTGACCTTGAATCGAATCCAACGCGGCCTGAACGGGGAATTCCCGCGCTATGGCGTGCCGTTTTTGGGCGACAACAACTTCCTCCTTGATCGTGCCGACGTGTCGAACGAACCGCGTGCCGCGTACTGGTTCACCCCTGTCACCGAAGCCGGGATGGGTCCACAGCCGCGCACAGCCCGATTGACGGTTCAAATCGACCGCGCCGACCTTTCGCGGACGACGAGTCAATTGTTTGCACCCTGCCAAACTGCCGAGGCCACCCCGCCGGTAGCCGCGTGGACAACGATTTTACACTCCTAACCTTCAACACCTAGAGTTCCATGATCCCCTTACCCGTTCTCGACTCGCACACCCCGGCGTTGCGGGTGGAGTCGCTTCACGCCCTGGCTTACTGCCGGCGGCTGTATTACTTTCAGGAAGTCGAACGTATCTCCGTGCCGCACGAGCGCGTCTTTGCGGGGCGGCAGCTTCATGCGGCGTTGGAGGCCGACGACGAGGGCGAGGCGGTGTCGCTTGATCTGGCTTCGGAGGCGCTCGGGCTGTTGGGCAAGGTCGATTGTTTGAAGCGGCGGGACGGGTCGTACTTGCCGTATGAGCACAAGCGCGGGCGGCCCTGTGGTGGGACGGGGCGGGATGCGGCAAATCAACCGTCGGCGTGGCCGTCGGATCGGCTACAAATCATTGCGTATACCGTGCTGCTCGAAGAAACGTTCGGCCAGCCGATTCCGGAGGGTCGCGTTCGGTACCACGCGGCGAACGTGACCGTGCGGGTGCCGATCGACGAGCAGGCTCGTGCGGACTTGCGGACCGCGATTGAGGAAGCCCACCGACTTCGGGAATCGCTAGACCGGCCACCGATCACGGAGAACGCGCGGCTGTGCGAGAAGTGTTCGCTCGCCCCGGTTTGCCTACCGGAAGAGGTCCGACAAGACCGCGACCCGGAACGCGACCCGGTTCGGCTATTTCCACCCGACCGCGACGGCACGACGTTGCACGTCGTCGCGCAAGGCACCTCGATCGGCGTCAGTTACGATTCGATCGTGGTGAAGCCACGGGACGGCCCGGAGGTCAAGCACCCGGCCCGTGGCATCGACACGGTTCTTTTGCACGGCTTCAACCAGATCAGCACCCAGGCGATTCGCAAGTGCGTCGAACACGGCATCGGGGTTCACTGGCTGAGCGTCTCCGGGCATCACACCGCCAGCTTGGTGCCGACTGCCGGGCAAGTCCAACGCCGCATTCGGCAATATCAGGCGCTGACGGAAGAGGAAACCTGTTTGCGGTTGGCCAAGCAGTTGGCGGCGGCGAAGGTCGAGGGGCAGTACCGCTACCTCATGCGGGCCAGCCGAGGCGATGACGAAGCCCGCACCGAGATTCAACGCTCACTCAACGGCATTCAACCCATTTTGAGCGACATCCCGAAGGCGGACAACCGCGATTCGCTGCGGGGTTTGGAAGGGTCCGCTGCCGTTCATTACTTCGCCGCCGTCCGCAAGCTACTCGGACCGCAAGTCCCCGAAGCGTTTCATTCCGACAGTCGATCGCGCCGCCCACCACAGGACCGCTTCAACGCCTTGTTGAGTTACGGCTACGGCCTGCTCCACACCGCCGTCATGCGAGCGATCTTGGCAAGCGGACTTGAACCCGCTTTAGGATTTTTCCATACACCACGATCGGCTGCCTACCCCTTGGTTCTCGATTTGATGGAACTGTTCCGCGTCACGCTTTGGGACATGCCGCTGATTGGTTCGCTCAATCGGGGCCAGTGGGATCCCGATTCGGACTTTACCGTCACGCGCACCAAAGTCTGGCTCTCCGAAACCGGGCGCAAAAAGGCGATCGGGCTGTTTGAAGACCGCCTGCAAGAAACCTGGAAGCACCCGGTGCTGAACTACTCCCTGAGCTACGCCCGCACCATCGAACTGGAAGCGCGACTGTTGGAGAAAGAATGGACCGGCGAGCCGGGGTTGTTCGCCCGGAGCCGGTTGCGCTAACTTAAAAGGTGCCCCGTGATCGACACGAAGTGGTGGCTGGTCTGTTACGACGTGCACGACCCGGACCGGCTGCGCAAGTGCGCCAAGCACATGGAAGGGTACGGCGTCCGCGTGCAGTATTCGGTGTTTCGCTGTTGGATGACCCGGCGGGAAGTCGAACGACTCCGGTGGGAGTTGACCGAACTGCTGAAAGTGGCCGACGACGTAATGCTCATTCCGTTGTGCAGCCACTGCGTCAACGGCATTGTCGGCATCCACGGCAACGACCGCCCACCCGACTGGACCGACGAACCACGCCGCCACGAAATCGTCTAGTATTGCCAATCATGCATCGACGAGTGTCGATGCTGTGACACCACAATTCTGGGCGAAACCCCTGACAGAGTCCGGGGTTAACGGTCTTTGACAACCCAGGAGGTGCATGAATGGCATTTTTTGTCTGGTTTTTCAGAGTTTTCAACAAGTTTTCCGGTGATGGAGCCTGAAACCCCGTGTACGATCACTGGAGGTCCATGAAAAGGAGGTGTGTAATCGGTTGGTTTGCAAACACTTACAACGTGTTGGTGCCGAATTCAGTGTCGCCTTCGGGCGTTGAGCACCGTTTCCGGACGTGACCGCGATCACGTCATTGGTGTGTGCCGAATTCAGTGTCGCCTTCGGGCGTTGAGCACGGGACGCCCGCCACGATCGTCCCGT
>JANLRE010000237.1:0-3981 GCA_031368205.1 Fimbriiglobus sp.
TCCGCTGGGGCCTCGGGGCACTGATTGTTGGGTTGCCACTCCCCTTCGTAATTATCGCATTCCTATTTTTAGGGCGATAACCCCATGAACAAGAACAATAACAAACACAACAAGAATCAATCGCAAAGTTCGATCCCCAAAACACTCGTGGAGAGCACCGTGATTACGCAAGAGTTGACACACCGAAGTGAAGACAGGCCGTCCGTTCATACACGGATAAGTTGGGGCGCAATCGCAGCGGGCGTCGCGCTTGCGTTGTCGTTGCAATTCCTACTCGGCATACTGGGTGCCGCAACCGGATTGTCAATCAGTGACAAAGTGACTGGGACGACGCTGCAAAACGGCGCCCTGATTTGGGCGATTCTGACTACGATCACCGCACTATTTGTTGGCGGCGTCGTTGTCAGTCTCCTGACAGCAGGCGAAAATAAGATGGAAGCGTTTCTATCGGGAATCGTGATGTGGTCCGTGTTTTTTGCGGTTCTTCTTTTCCTGGGTACAAGTGGTGTTCGGGGCGGCATTACCGCATTGGCTGGCATCTCGGACGCAACACGGACGGCGAACGCACCGGGCTGGGACGTGGCAGCACGTGAAGCGGGAGTCTCCGATGCGCAAATCACCGAGTGGCGGCAGAAAACCAACCAAGTTGCTGAAAAAGCACGTGATCCCCAGACCCAAAAAGAGGCCGCTGATGCCGCCACCCGCGTGACGTGGTACGCATTCCTGGCAGCGTGGGTTTCAATGATCGCAGCCGCCGGTGGAGCCATACTAGGAGCAGGACCAACCTTCCGCGTGGTCCAAATTGCAGGAAGTCGCCGCATCATTACAACTGGCGCCGATAACTATGCAGCCACTTCAGTCCCTGTGGGTAGTTATTAACGTCTCGAAAATGACGTAACGTATTCAGATGGGTCTGTTGCCGATACATTATCGGCAACAGACCCATCTGAATTGATGGAAGCGCAAAGCAAAATCACTTGATGTTATGTTCTGAATATTACCGCCATATTACACTATTAAAGACCGGACATTCGTTACAATCACTTGACTGAATCACTTCCTCCGCATTTCGTTGCATTTGCACTACTCACGCGATTCTGCATACCCTAAAATTTTACCCGAAGCGACATCTTGGCAACGGGTACTCATGCACAGACAACATCATCGCTGGTGGAGTCCCTCGTTGAACCGGCCTATGGACCTGTTGGAATTTGGTCATGCCGGCGCAACGATTTTGGCGTTCCCGACCTCGAAGGGGAGTTTTTTCGAGTGGGAAGATCACGGCATGATCGACGCCTTGCGATACCAATTGGAAAACGGTTGGTTTCGTCTGATTCGCGTTGACTCCGTTGACAGCGAAAGTTGGTACGCCGACTGGAAACATCCTGGCGCCCGTGCCTGGCGACACGCTGAGTACGATCAATACCTCGCATCCGAAGTTCTTCCTTTTATCCATTCGCGGTCCATGAATACATTTCTTATTTGCGCCGGGGCCAGTTTTGGTGCCTATCATCCTTTGAGCTTCGGGATGCGTTACCCACAACATGTGCAGCGTATCTTAGCCATGAGTGGCCTTTGTGACATCAAGATGTTCACGGGTGGGTTTTATAACGAACAGATCTATTTCCACAATCCGATTGATTTCATCCCGAATGAATCCGATGTGACTCGCCTTCATCATCATCGAGAACAAAATATCATTCTCGCTGTAGGTAAGGATGACCAACTGGTCCATCAAAACCGTGAACTCTCAGGCAAGCTCTGGAAACAAGGGATTGGCAACGATCTCCGAGAATGGGACGGATTCGCCCATGATTAGCCAGTTTGGCATAAGATGATTAATCTCGATAACTCCGGTCAGGGCTGACACAGTTCAATTCACCCGCATTGAGTATACACCCATGAAAAAAGTCGGCATCTTGTGCGGTCGGGAGTGGTCTTGGCCGCCGAAATTTCTGGATGAAGTCAACAACCGTCACGCCGGTGTCGAAGCCGAATTTATCAAGCTTGGCGGCACGGCAATGGACGAGCCAAACCCATACAGCGTTATCATCGACCGCATCTCGCACGAAGTGCCGTACTACCGAAGCTACTTGAAAAAAGCGGTATTGGATGGCGTGGCGGTGATCAACAACCCGTTCATGTGGACGGCAGACGACAAGTTTTTCGGCGCGACACTCTGCAAGAAGTTGGGGCTGGCACACCCAAAAACGATGGCTCTTCCCAATCGGGATTACGTGCCGGGAATTGTGAAAAGCGAGAGCCTTCGCAACTTGATTTACCCGCTGGATTGGCAAGCAATTGTGGATCACGTGGGAATACCCTGCATCCTGAAAGATGCCCACGGCGGGGGCTGGCGTGGTGTGTATGTGTGTCATTCGATTGAAGAACTCATCCGCTACTATGACACATCGGGATTGCTAACAATGATCGCGCAAGAATTCATTCACTGGGATCAGTACGTGCGATGTATGTGTGTCGGCCAAACCAAAGTGATGCCGATGCCGTATGACCCGCATCAACGGTGTTATATCCCTGACGAAGATTATCTTTCGCCGAAGTTGCGGCAGCGGATCATTGACGATTCGTTGAAGCTAGTTCAAGCCCTCGGGTATGATATGAACACAGTAGAATGGGCCGTGAAAGACGGCGTGCCCTACGCTATCGACTTTATGAACCCCGCACCGGACATGGATATTAACTCTTTAACGCCGAAGTATTTTGACTGGTGTGTGACCGCGATGGCGGACCTCGTGGTCCAACTTGCGAAGCACCCGCGACCACAACTTCAAGAAATGCGCTGGTCGAGGCTATTTTAATCGGGTATGACTTCACAGTATCAGTGTGTCCGGACTGAGGAGTCTTCCGTGTTGCCAGATGTCATTGAGCGGTATCACGATCTTCTCGCACACGAACGTTTGGCGAGCGATTCCCAGGAACGGCTCGCCGGCTTGCAAGAATCGCGCGGGTTGATGTTCGGCACACGCCCGGTTTGTAACGTCCTTCGGCCGCGATTCCTGACGCAGCCGGACTACCGTTTTCTACGCAGCCGTGTCGAAACACTGTTGCCAGCATTTCAAAAAACTTACGAAAGAGCCTTGGTAGACGAACAATTTCGTAAGCGATATCGCCTTTATGATTGGGAAGAACAGCTTTTGGAAATCGAACCCGGATTCCGATGTCCCAGTCCAACAAGTCGATTCGACTCGTTTTTTACAAGCCACGACGAACTGAAATTTACTGAGTTCAACACCGAAACCCCGGCAGGTGCGGGCTATTCGGATGCGTTGACGGACCTGTTTTACGGGCTACCAATCTTCCAAGAATTTCAACGCCACTATCACGTTTTTCCGCTTCCGTGTAAGCCAAGTGTGACACACGCGCTGCTCGATTCCTACGCGAAGTGGAAGGGGACACGCAACGACCACCCACAAATTGCGATTCTCGACTGGCGAGAAGTGCCAACGTTTAGCGAATTTGTACTCTTCTATAATTACTTCCGTAGCCTTGGCATTGCGGTCCGAAATGTTGACCCTCGGGACGTGGAATATGTTGACGGCAAACTCATGTGTGGCGACTACCATATTACGTTGATCTATAAGCGTGTCCTGATTAGTGAACTCATTGAACGCGGTGGGATCAATCACCCGGTTGTGCAAGAAGTCCGTGATGGCGCGGTCTGTATGGTGAACACATTTCGGTGCAAGTTGCTTTTCAAGAAATCGAGTTTTGCAGTTGTTAGCGACGAGAAGAATGCAGGAATGTTTACATCACAACAGTCAAATGCAATAGTAGGGCATATTCCGTGGACGCGGCTGATCGAAGAGCGAAAAACGATATTGGCCGGACAGCCGATTGATATGATACCCCATGTACGATCCCACAAAAATCAATTCGTATTGAAGCCCAACGATGACTACGGTGGCAAAGGGATTGTGTTGGGTTGGACTGTCAATCAATCGACGTGGGAAAACGCTGTCG
>JANLRE010000324.1:0-6786 GCA_031368205.1 Fimbriiglobus sp.
CAATGGAGCGGGCAGTTGCCGAAGGAAGACGAGGTCATCGGTTTCAGTGTGATTCCGAACACGGACTACCGGCGAATCACCAAACTTCGGGTGCGGTTCGACAACCGCGAATCCACTGCCATCACGTTGACACTGAAGCCGGAGGCGGGCTTGAAACAGGACTTCACATTGCCCGGTCGGAAGTGCCGCAGCATCACCCTGGAACCACTGGAATGGACCGACGGGTCCAAGCCGGTGATCGGCATCGACAACCTCTGGCTGAAGGTGCGCCGCCCGCCAGACTTCGCGCAACGGGTGGTGCCGCTGTGCAACATCGGCGGGCTGGTGAAGTACCCGCAGGGCAACGGCGGCATCGTGTTGAACCAACTGCGTGTGAACGATTCTGAAGCCAACCCGGTGAACACCACGAAGAAACGCACCGTGGTGGCGACATTGCTTGGCAACCTGGGTGCGGAGTTCGTTGCGGAATTGAAGTAGGTGGATCATCCTTCTTGTAGGTCGTGGTCGAGGCTTTGCGAGGCCCGACATTTGAACAGGAAGGGAATCGGTTTAGCCGTTATTCGGTGGTAGCCGGGTGTCGGGCCTCGTCGCAAAGCCTCCTCGACCACGACCTACAAAACCGTAGAAAACCTCCGCACCCAACAGGCCTCTTTCGTGTTCACTTTCACCCTTTTCACCGAGCCTCAATTATGCTCAACCCCCGACCCGCCGCGTGGCTTGTGTGCTTTTCTCTATGAACGATTCTGACCTCCTCGGCCAATCGGCGTACCAAAAGCCGCCCAAAGTCGTCACCGACATTCTCGACGCGGCCCCGCCGCCGACGTTGTCGCTTAGCCCCACCCGCGACCGCGTGGCGCTGGTGCAAAGTAGCCGTTACCCCGGCATCGCCGACCTTGCGGAGCCGATGTTGCGACTAGCCGGGCTGCGGATTAATCCGAAGACCAACGGCCCCGCCCGGCAACCGCGCGTGGTCGGAATTTCGTTCCTGCCGGTGACGGGCGGTGATACCGCGGCAGTCAAAATCCCGGACGGTGCCAAGTTCTCCGGGCCGAGTTGGTCGCCCGATGGCAAGCGGTTCACCGTGACTAACACCACAGCCGACGGCGTCGAACTTTGGATCGGCGACACGGTTACCGCGCAAATCAAGAAGGTTGACGGCATCAAGCTGAACGCCGCCATCGGCGATACGATTGATTGGGTGGACGGAAAGAGATTGCTCGTTCAGACGACTCCGTCGAACCGGGCCAAGCCGCCCGAACAACCGCTCGCACCATCTGGGCCAACCGTGCAGGAAAGTAGCGGTAAAGCGGCTCCGGTGCGGACGTACCAGGACATGCTGCAAAACGGCCACGACGAGAACTTGTTCGAGTATTACGCCACGTCGCAACTGGCGACTGTCAACGCGGTGACACTAGAAGTTATGAACCTGGGTGCGGCGGGGATCGTCACTGCGTCGGTGGTGTCGCCGGACGGCAAGTTCACGCTCGTGTCGCGGCTCAAGAAGCCGTTCTCGTACCTGCACCCGTACAACGCATTCCCGAAGGTAGTCGAAGTTTGGGACGGTAGCGGCAAGGTCGTTCACGCCGTGGCGGACCTGCCGTTGCAGGATAAAGTGCCGATCGAAGGCGTGCCAACCGGACCCCGTGGGGTGCGGTGGATGCCGACAACCGCTGCGACCTTGATGTGGGCCGAAGCCTTGGACGGCGGCGACCCGAAAACGAAAGTCCCACACCGCGACGAACTCTTCACGTTGGCATCGCCGTTCGGCGGTTCGCCGAAGGCCGTGGCTAGGACCGAACACCGTTTTAGCGGGGCGAGCTTCTTTGACGACGGCACGGCCCTCGTCACCGACTTCGACCGGGAACGCCGCTGGGTTCGCACCGTGAAACAGGACTTCGCTAAGCCAACCGACGCACCACTTGTGGTGTTCGATCGCAGTAGCCAGGACCGCTACAACGACCCCGGCACGCCGCTTACCAAGCCTCTGCCGAACGGCCAACGGGTTCTTCACACGCTCGGAAAGGGTTTGCTCGTCTCCGGGGCCGGGGCCACGCCGAAGGGGGATTTCCCGTACCTCGGCCTGTTCGACCTCGACCAGAAGAAAACGACCCGCCTGTTCACCTGCCGCGAGGGGGTGTCCGAATCCGTGGTGGCCGTGATCGACGCGGGGAAACGTCAGTTCTTGATCCGCCGCGAATCACCAACGGAGCCGGGTAACTATTACTACCGCGACGGTGACAACGAGGTGTCACTGACGGCGAACACCGACCCGTTCCCGGAACTTCGCAAGGTGAAAAAGCAACTCGTGACGTGCAAGCGGGACGACGGCGTCACGATTTCGTTCACGCTGTACTTGCCCCCGGATTACAAGGAAGGCGAGAAGCTGCCGACGATCTTCTGGGCCTACCCCCGCGAGTTCAACACCGCCGACACTGCGAGCCAAGTTAGCGGGTCGCCCAACCGCTTCGTGACGCTGGCGGGGTACTCGCACCTCTTCTTCCTGACCCAAGGTTACGCGGTCATGGACGAGGTCAGTATGCCGATCATCGGCCCGCCGGACAGTGCCAACAACACGTTCATCGAACAACTCGTGATGAGCGCGAAGGCCGCCATCGACAAGGCCGCCGAACTCGGCCCGATCGACCGCACCCGCGTCGGCATCGGCGGCCACAGCTACGGGGCGTTCATGACCGCGAACCTGCTGGCCCACAGCGACTTGTTCCGGGCCGGGATCGCCCGTAGTGGTGCGTACAACCGCACGCTGACCCCGTTCGGCTTCCAAAACGAACGCCGCACGTTCTGGGAGGCACCGGACATTTACGCGAAGATGTCGCCCTTCAACAACGCCCACAAGATCGACGAACCGCTGCTGATGATTCACGGCCAAGCCGACTCCAACCCCGGCACCTTCCCGGTGCAAAGCGAACGCCTGTACCAAGCGATTCGCGGCAACGGCGGCACGGCCCGACTGGTGCTGTTGCCGCACGAAGACCACGGCTACGCGGCCAAGGAGAGCATCCAGCACGTGCTGGCGGAACAGATTGCGTGGTTCGACAAATACGTCAAGAACGCCAAACCGCGTGAACCGAAAGGGACGGGGGAGAAGTAACTAAACTCCCTCCCCGCGTGCGGGGAGAGTCAGGGTAGGGTAACAGGTTCGACCCCCCTTAATCCCCCCGCAGACGGGGGATCTGGCTCCCTCCCCGCGTGCGGGGAGGGGTGGGGTGGGGTCGATCCAGCCTCACGACACAGGACGTTTCCCCGAACGGGTGGAAGCCACGCCCCCCCTTAATCCCCCCGCAGACGGGGGGAGACAAGAAAGAGCTGCGAGGAGAAACATGATCCAAGTTGGACTCGACATGCTGCGACGAGACGGCTTCGCCATGCTTCGCGGGAAGCGGGTTGGGTTGGTCACGCACCCGGCGGCGTTGACCAGCGACTGGGTTCCCACACTTGAAGTGTTTCAAACCGCGACCGAGTTCCACCTCGTCACGCTGTTCGGTCCGGAGCACGGCATCACCGGCGAAGCCCAAGACCTGATCCCGGTCGCGGGTAGCGGCGGTGAACTTCGCGTTCATTCTCTGTACGGCGAATCGTTCGCCAGCTTGAAACCGACGCCCGCGATGTTGGCGGGGCTAGATGTGCTCGTCATCGACCTCGTGGACATCGGCAGCCGGTATTACACCTTCCAGGCGACGATGCTGTACTGCCTGGAGGCGTGTGCGGAACTCGGGTTGCCGGTCGTCGTGTTGGATCGGCCCAACCCGATCGGCGGCGTTGAAGTGGAGGGGCCGACGATTCAACCGGGCTTCGACAGCTTCGTCGGCCCGCACCCGATTGCCACCCGGCACGGCCTGACGATGGGCGAGTTGGCGAGGCTCTACCAAGCGGAGCGGGCGCCGAACGTAAACTTGCACGTGGTGGCGTGCGAAGGCTACGACCGCCGACAGCCGTTCCCGTGGCACGTCCCGCCGTCGCCCAACATGCCGCACCAGAAGACCGCCACCGTCTACCCCGGCCTGTGCCTGATTGAAGGGACCAACCTCAGCGAAGGCCGGGGCACCACGCGCCCGTTTCAGTACGTCGGCTTCCCCGGCGCCCGCCCGCGACAGATCGCGGAACACCTGCGCGAGATGCAACTCCCCGGCGTCGTGTTCCTGCCCGCCGAGTTCCGCCCCACGTTCCAAAAGCACGCCGGGCAAACCTGCGGCGGGGTGAACGTCATCCCCACGGGCGCCGACTTCCGCCCCGTCCGCACCGGCTTGGCGGTGCTGTACGCCTTCCGCGAACACCTCGGCGATGCGTTCCGGTGGCGAACCGAGACCTACGAATTCGTCTCCCACGTCCCCGCCATCGACCTCCTCTTCGGTAGCCCCCGCGAACGCCTCGCCATCGACGCCGGAACACCGTGGCAAGACATCGCGGCGACGTGGGAACCGGAGGAAGAAGCTTTCCGCCAACGGCGAGAAGCGTATTTGCTATATCGTGACTAACCGACTGAACTGGGAGAATTCAAATGCGGAAGTTGTTGAAGGTGTTCGGCGTCATTGTCGTTGTCTTGGGCATCCTTGCGGTCATCTGTGCCGGGTTGGGGTATCGGTACTACTTCGACCCCGTAGACATCTCGCAACGTAAGGCGAAGTTTACGATCAGTCCAGAGACCACGTTTGTGACGGAACCAGTTGATTCGCTGGGCTACGTCGATTACGAAGCGGCGGTGAACCAACGGCTCAGCAAGGGCATCAAGCCTGAGGAAAACGCGGTCGTGTTCCTCTTGAAAGCCACCGGGCCGAATCCGGAACGCGCGAACTTGAGTGATCGTTTTTTCCAGGCACTGGGCATTCCACGCCCTGAGAAAACGCCGGATGACTACGTCAATCAGAGACTGTTCGCGGAAGAAAAAAAGGCCGACTCGGAAAGCCTTGACCCGGATTTTTTTGTGAACGAACAACCACTGCTGAGCCGGCCGTGGCTCGCAAAGGATCACCCGGTTTGCGCGGAATGGTTGGAGAAAAACGCCATCGCACTGAAGTACGCAGAACAAGCCTCCCGGTGCCCGAAGTATTACTACCCGGCGATTATTCCGCAACGGTATACGCCTGGGAATAACGGCCGAAGGTCGCTTACCGATGTCCTGCTGGTGATCCTACAGCCGACCCGCGACATGGCACACACGTTTATTCATCGAGCCATGTTGCAACTGGGCGAAGGAAAGCACGACGACGCTTGGGCCGATCTTCTCACGGCTCATCGGCTCGGTCGGATCGCCACCCACGGCGGGTGCATCATTGACATGCTGGTCGGGTACGCGATTGAAAGCAAGGCGCTCGAAGCAGATCTCATCTTCTTGGAACACGCCAAACCGAACGCCGGCAAAATCCAGTCACTATTGAAAGATCTCGACAAGCTGCCTCCGCACGGCGTGCTTGCCAAAACGGTCGGTCAGATGGAACGGATGGTGTTTCTTGACATCCTGCAAAAAGTTTACCGCTACGGCTATCAGGAATTCGATGCGATGGATTACGACAGGAAGAAAGCGAAATTGCCGACTCGGGCGACGCGGGCTTGGCTCGACGCGCAAGACTGGGACTTAATCTTTCGCATGGGCAACGAGTGGTACGACCGATACGAAGCTGCGTGTCGAATTCCGAACCGTGAAGATCGGAAAGAAGCGGTCGAAGCACTCCACAACGAACTGGGCCTGTTGTCCGAAGGGTCGCGCAACATCACGACTGACAGGCTCGCTGCTAGTGTTAGCGGGTCCGCGTCCGCCGGGCAAAGTGAACGGTTAGCCTACTTAGTTTTGAGGATGGTCAGGCCGACCTTGAACAAGTTTCTGAACTCCAACGATCGGCGGGAGCAGAAGTTTCAGAATCTTCGGGTGGCGATGGCGTTAGCGGCGTACCGGGCGGATCACGGTAAGTACCCGGAGACGCTCGCGGCCCTGCAACCGAAGTATCTGCCAACCATCCCGCTGGACTTGTTCTCAGGCGAACCGTTGATTTACGAGCCGGACGACAACGGCTATCTGCTCTACAGCGTCGGCGTCAATGGTGAAGACGAAGGCGGGCGGTCCTACGATGACTTTCCCAAGGGTGACGACATTGTCGTGCGAATGCCGTTCCCGCCGCTCCAAAAATAGCCTCCACCCCGAATTGACTTCAGCGGAGGCACTGTTGCGATACCGTGAGTAACTCTTCCTGAATCAGGGGCTAAGCATGAACGCGAGAATGATGCACGGGTTTGGCTTCGGGCTTGTGATGTTGTGCGGTCTTGAACTGGTTCGAGCGGATGACCCGGCCAAGGTGGTACCGAAGTATAAACTCGGGCCTGACACGACCTTTGTGATGGGTCCACTCGACAAAGACGGCTACATCAATTTCGAGGCCGCAGTCAACGAGCGATTGCGTGGTAAAATCACGCCCGAGACCAACGCAAACGTCCTCCTCTGGCAAGCCATCGGGCCGAAGAATAACGGGAAAGAAATGCACGCCGATTACTTCGGCTATCTTGGCGTCAAGCCGCCCGCAGACGGTGGAAGCTACTTCATCGAGTTGAAACAACACATCCCGGCCAAGTTGGACGACGATGAGGCGAACGAGAAATTCCAACGGATCGAATCGCACATCCGCAGTCGCCCCTGGACGGCGAAGGAATTTCCCGCTCACGCTGGTTGGCTGAGTCGAAATGAAAAGCCGCTAGTGAAGGCACTCGAAGCGTCCAAACGGCCAGACTATTTCAACCCCGCATGCTCCCGCGACAAAGACGGGAAACCCGGAATGTTGA
>JANLRE010000357.1:0-1616 GCA_031368205.1 Fimbriiglobus sp.
ACGCGTAGTTGCCGTTGGGCGGCAGGCCGTTGTTGGCGTCCATGTAGCCGTGCATGGCGAGGCCGATTTGCTTGAGGTTATTGGCACACTTGATCCGGCTAGCGGCTTCGCGGACCTTCTGAACCGCTGGCAACAATAACCCGATAAGAACCGCAATAATTGCGATCACCACGAGCAATTCAATCAGGGTAAACCCACGATGTGTTTGACGCATGATGCAGCAACTCCTTGTTGGGAAAGGATTTGTGATGGAAACTGTGTTACGGGCAGGCGGACAACTACGTTGAGACTGAGATGCAATCTCAGCAGGCAATGTAAATGGTACAAGCCAAGTACGGCATGTCAACGCCGAATTTTCGTCAACGGGCAAATCGGCAGAATTGGTCGATTCCGTCTGGGGCTTCTTGACGTGCAAAACAACCTCACCACCCGCCCGTGTGGCCAGCGCCGGCATGACTTCAGCGTCCGCATACGCACAAGTAGCCGCAGTTCCAAAAACCCGTGGTACCACAGTCCAAAGGCATGGTGGACGGGGTAAACTAACCCGCATGAAAACCGTCATTGGTCGGCTGGCTCCGTCGCCGACGGGTGCCCAACATTTGGGGAACGCCCGCACCTACCTGATTGCTTGGCTGTCTGCTCGGTCGCAGGGTGGCCGGTCGCAGGGTGGCACGCTCAAGCTTCGCATGGAAGACATTGACATTTGGCGCAACAAGCCGGATGCAGTGGCGCAAGTTCTTGCGGACTTGCAATGGCTGGGGTTGAATTGGGACGGCGACGTGGTGGTGCAATCGGTGCAGTTACCCGCCCACGTTGCCGCACTGGAAAAACTGCAACACCGGGAGTTGGTCTACCCCTGCACGTGTACCCGTGCGGACATTCAAAATGCGGCCAGTGCCCCCCACGCGGAGCATGAAGCGCCGACCTACCCCGGCACCTGTGCCCACCGAAAAGCGAGCGATGCCAATGCCCTCGATAAGCCGTTTGCGTGGCGGTTTCGGGTTGCCGATTCACCGCGATTCGTGGACGGCTACTTGGGCGAAGTGGCGATTGATTTGCAACAAGCCGGTGGCGATTTCGTGGTGTGGCGTGCGGTCAACATTCCCGCGTATCAACTGGCCGTCGTGGTCGATGACGCCGCGATGGGTGTCACGGAAGTGGTTCGCGGCGATGATCTGGTGACCTCCACGCCACGGCAACTGTTGCTGTATCACGCCTTGAATTTAGCCGTTCCGCGATTCATCCACGTCCCCCTCGTCGTCGGCGAAGATGGCCGCCGACTCGCCAAACGCCACTGCGACACCCGCCTCAGCGCCATGCGTGAAGCGGGCGTGAAGCCCGAAGCCATCCTTGGGTTACTAGCGTGGTCGTGTGGCTGGCAAGCGAGACCGGAACCGATCGCTGCGGTAGAATTGTTACCGCACTTCCGGTTGGACACGATCCCGAAAGCGCCGTTCGTGGTGACGACGAAAATGCTGAGTGACATCGGATTTTGAACGGCTAGTGGATTTCTGAGCGGGGGACGTTAGTCCCCCGAGGTTGGACTCACTCGGGGGACTGACATCCCCCGCTCAGAAAGAGAAATTCACTCACTCACCGCTGCCAACTAACTCTTC
>JANLRE010000370.1:0-5154 GCA_031368205.1 Fimbriiglobus sp.
GCAATCTTGTCGATTTCGTCGATGTAAATGATCCCGCGTTGGGCGGCTTCAACGTCGAAGTCGGCGGCGTGCAGCAGCTTCAACTACAAGTTCTCAACGTCTTCGCCGACGTAGCCCGCTTCCGTCAGGGTGGTGGCGTCACCGATTGCGAACGGCACGTCGAGAATCTTGGCCAGCGTTTTCGCTAGCAGTGTTTTCCCACTCCCGGTCGGCCCGATGAGCAAGATGTTGCTCTTCTCGATCTCGACGCCGTCGCGGATTCCGTCGCCTAGTGACAACCGCTTGTAGTGATTGTGGACCGCAACCGAAAGCACTTTCTTGGCCCGCGTTTGGCCGATCACGTACTGGTCGAGTTTTTCTTTGATCGACCGGGGCGACGGGGTGTTGCTGGCCGCAGCGGTTTTACCCGGACCGCGCCGCTTGCGTTCCTGCTCAATGATCGACTGGCACAAGTCGATACATTCGCCGCAGATGTAAACGTCACCGGGGCCTTCGACAAGTGGCCCGACATCGCGGTGACTGCGGCGGCAGAACGAGCAGTACGCATTTCGATTTCGACCCGCCGCGCCAGGAGGTTTTCGTCCCCCGCCGTCGCCGGTTGTACGTTCAGCCATTCGTTCCCCGATAACGTAAAAAATAAGGACAACGTCGATCAACACGTGAAGTTGTTAACTTCCAAACTATAGCTTTGGTCCGGTCCGATCCGAATCCATCTTCACATAATCCGCGTAAAGGTTGCGGGCGAATCGTCTGACCTGCGGATTCTACACGGCACACCAACTGCGGTGTTCAGGAACGTTGTTCCGGGGTTGGCGGTAAGTCCGGTGACGTCGCGGTCGGCGGCTCGTCGGCGAGCGGGAGGGTCGTTTCCGGTAGGTTCAACTTGTTCGTGACCACGTCTTGTTTCACTCGCGTTGCCACGCGCGCCCGAATCGCTTGGTACTCGGTCTCCGTGATTTCACCACGGTCGAAAAGTGCGCGATAATGGGTCAGGGATTCGAGCGATTCGTGCCCGACGGAAAACTGCTTCTTCCGCCAGATGTCCGTGAAGTACAGGACGACCGCACCGCCCAGCAGAGTCGCAATGAGCAAGCCGATCGTGACCAGGAATTCCATTGAGAGGAACGGATTGTCGGCCCCGAACAGTAGGAGTATGGATCCGTTCGCGCTTGCCATCTCATCCTTCTGGGTGTGGGATTTTCCGGAGTCAGAATCCGACCCGTGTCGCACCTGTCACGGCATTATAACCCGCCGTTTCCTCCTCGTCGATCGTTTGTAGACAGTTCGCAGAAATGTAGAAATTACAACAAGCACGACTTGAACGAAGTGCGTGACGCAAACTGTTTTTGGCGAACCCACATCGGCTTAGCCTGTATCCATTCTCTTGCGGCGACAACTTCGCATAATACCTAGCGTTCCCGTTTGCTAGTAGAAGGACCACGGCTCATGACGATTCGCGCTCGCTTTGCACCCCGCCCGACGGGTTACCTTCACATCGGGGGCGTCCGCACGGCCCTGTTCAACTGGCTTCTCGCGCGGCGGCACAACGGGCAGTTCATCCTGCGGATTGATGACACCGACTTGGGACGGAATCGACCCGAAGCGTTGCAGCCGATCATTGACGGGTTCAAGTGGCTCGGCATCAATTGGGATGAAGGCCCAACCGATGACGGGAAATCCAGCATCGGCCCCTACGCCCCGTACTTTCAAAGCCAACGCAATGAAACCTACATCGAAGCGGCGATGACGTTGATGGCGGCGGGTCATGCGTACCCAGACTACCTGACCAAAGAGGAACAAACGGCGGACCGGATTGAGAAGCATTTGAAAGTGTTCCTAAGTGCCAACCCCGGTGCATCGGTGGGGCAAATCGAAAAAGAGAAAGACGCGGCGGCGAAGGGGCAACGCCCGTATCAGTTCCGTGGCACGTTGCGTGATAACAGTCCTGCGGACAACCTGCACGCCTACCGGGAAACCCCTTGCCCAGTCCGCTTCAAAGTGCCGACGGGGCAAAAAGTGACGGTCACCGACATCATCCGTTCACGGACCCGTGACGGCGATCAAGTCATTCCCGGCGTTGTCGAATTCGACACCAATGGCATCGGCGATCCGGTCATTTTGCGCGGCCCCGACCCGACCGATGGCGTGTGCCGACCGCTGTACAACTTCGCAACCGTGGTCGATGACATTGCGTTGAAAGTCACCCACGTCGTGCGCGCGGCGGAGCATTTCTCTAACACGCCGGGGCAAGTGCTGTTCTTCCAAGCCCTCGGCGCGCCGGTGCCGATGTTCGCCCACGTGCCGGTCGTCAACGCACCCAAATCGAAAGACAAACTGAGCAAACGCAAGATGGCGCAGTTCATGACCCCCGAGGTCGTGGCGAAACTGCGGGCCGTCCACGCGGTGCCGGCGGATTGGACCGAAGACCAAGTGAAAGACCACGAAATGTTGAACCCCGCCACCGTCGAGTTCTACCGCGTCATGGGGTATATCCCCGAAGCCGTTTTGAACTACCTCGGCAAACTCGGCTGGTCCCTGGATGATAAAACCGAGTACCTCGAACTGCCGGACATGATCGCCAATTTCAGCCTCGAACGTGTCAACGAGTCCCCCGCCAGTTTCGACCCGGACAAGCTGTACTGGCTGGCCGGCGAGTACATGCAGAAGCGATCAGTCGCGGAGAAAGTCGAAGGCAGTTTGCCGTTCCTACGCCGTGCCGGGTTAATCGGTGACACGATTGACGACAGCACCCGGACGAAACTCACAGCAGTCGCCACCTACGCCGCCGAACGGATCAAGTTGTTCACCGACATGATTCAATACGCCGGACCGATTCTCCGCACCAACCCGGAGTACGATCCGAAAGCGGTCGCCGACAAACTCAAAAAACCGGGCGTCGCGGACCGTTTGCAAGAGTTCCACACTACCCTGGCCACGCTCGAACCGTTCGACGCCGCGACCGTCAAAAACTCCTTCACGGCATTTGCGGAGAGTCACGCCATCAAGGCGAAAGACCTCGACGGCCCGCTGCGAATCGCGGTCACCGGCGTGGCCGTCGGCTTCGGTCTGCACGAAACCATGATCCTCTTGGGGCGTGACGAAACATTGCGCCGCATTCAACTCGGGATCCATCAGGCCGCAATGTAAACTTGCAAACAAAGCCCACGAACGATCGTTCGTGGGCGTTCCCTCAACACAACAACCACACCACCACCCATGAAACCATTCCAAGTTTGCGGCCTCGGTAACGCCATTGTTGACATCTTCCTCGAACTTTCCGACAGCGACTATGCGCCACTCAACTTCGAGCGGGGCACGATGCGGTTGGTCGATAAGCCCGAGCAAAAAGTGCTACTCGACAAATTCCACAGCCAAGAACCGCGACTTGTCAGTGGCGGTTCGGTGGCGAATTCGCTGATCGGGTTTTCGCAACTGGGCGGCAAAGGCGCGTTTATTGGCTGCGTGGGTGACGACCGTTACGGCCTGTTTTATCAGCGTGAATTCGAGCAACTTGGCATCGACATCGGCAACCCGGCGATCGTGGATGAAACCACGGGCACCTGTGTCTGCATCATCACCCCCGATGCCGAGCGGACGATGCGGACGTGCTTGGCCGTGTCCAGTCACCTCGCGGCCAAGCACGTCGATGAAGCCCGCATCAAGGATTCGGAATGGCTCTTCATCGAGGGCTACGTTTTTGCGAACCCCGAAACCGGGCAGGGTGCGATCAAGCGGGCTATTGAGGTCGCCAAGAAACACAACGTGAAAATCGCGGTGACCTGTTCGGAAGCGTTCATCGTCGGCGTCTTCGGCGAACCGTTCTTTGACGCACTCAAGCACGCCGACTTGCTGTTCTGTAACGCGACCGAAGCAATGGCCGTGGCGAACGCCGACTCCGCCGCATTTGCCTTCGCCAGGTTGAAAGACCTCGTCCCCAATGTCGTGGTGACGGACGGTCCGAACGGCGCGTATGTCCGGTTTGCTGGTATTGAATCGCACGCTCCGGCTATTGCCTGTGAACCCAAAGACCTGACCGGGGCAGGGGACATGTTTGCCGGCGCATTCCTGTACGGGATCACGCACGGGGTGCCTGCCGACAAAGCCGCCCACGTTGCGAACTTCCTCTGCATGAAGGTGATTACCCAGGTCGGCGCCCGGCTTCATCACGGCACCCGCGACTTCTGGGACGCGGCCCTTGCACACGCTTAACCCCGTCTCAAATACAGCGACAACGGACTGACATCATGGCTCGAATTCGTACTTTTGTCGCCATCGAAATTGACGACGCGATCCGAAGCAACGCGGTGGCGTTGCAGAAATTGCTCGGCAATACCGGCGCCGATGTCAAGTGGGTGGAACCGCACAACTTGCACGTCACGCTCGTTTTTTTGGGCGACGTGCATGAACGGGAACTGGGTGCGGTGTGTCTGGCCGTCACCCGAGCCGCAGCGCGCGAACCCGCGTTCACGCTGCGTGTCTCGGGTGTTGGGGCGTTCCCGACGCCACGGCGACCGAAAACCCTGTGGGCGGGTATCACGGAAGGGGCTGCCGAGATCATCCGCTTGCACACGGCATTGGAACAACCGTTACTGGAGCTAGGTTGCTACCGCCAAGAGGAGCGGGCCTACACGCCGCACCTCACACTCGGCCGTGTGAGTGCGGAAGACGACACCCAATTGCTAGCGACCGAACTCCCGAAACATCTGGCGTGGAACGGCGGTCAAACCGCAATCGAGCAAGTGGTTATTTTCACTAGCGAACTCCGACGAGAAGGCCCCGAGTACACGGTCATCGGTCGTGCAAAACTGGCGATGCGATCGGCGGAGTAACCGACTTGCGACACGACGGCAAACCTGACAAAATCCCAACCACGCACTCGTAGCTCAACTGGATAGAGCAGCCGCCTTCTAAGCGGCAGGTTGTGAGTTCGAGCCTCACCGGGTGTAATTTCTTCAATCGTCTTCAATCCTCCCGAATCGTCCCGAAACCCTTGAAATTGCAGCACTTCCGGCAACCCTTCCGATTGGCCTGTTTCGTCAAACGTCCTGGACTGTCCTAGATCGTTATCGGCTTCTGAGGTCAGTTTTGCGCCAAGATGAGGAAAGTTTGGGGCAAGTCGAGTGCGTTCCCCGGACAAGATTGTCGGCATGTTGG
>JANLRE010000498.1:0-9096 GCA_031368205.1 Fimbriiglobus sp.
GTGAACCCCACGATAAAGTGTGGCGACTGAAGCCCTGACCGCCTCGGTGCACGAATCACAGCGGCATGTTGGAAGAGGGCGTGTAATTCACCACCTGACCCTTCTCTGGCGCGTCGGGCTAACAAAAACCACCAGATGTCGAAAATGCTCTGGCGATCCGTGAACCCAGGGTTACGCCGAAGCGGCTTACCCTGGGCTGAGTGCTCCCAGGCTTTCAGCCTGAAATCCGGCAAACTGTATGCAAACTATCACCAACGAATGTGACGCTTACCTCGAAGTGTGTCGAACTTAACGGTACAAACGAACGGCGTGATCGCTGCCGTCCGGTATGAAGAGTGGTTCGTGGTCCTCGTCGGATCTATGGCACCCGTGCGCGACAATGAACAGCGTCGTGACGGCCAATACGACCCACGCTGCCAGTCGAAGAACCCTTCGAGACAGTACGTCTCGAACGTTCCCCCCGGTCGTGGTTCGGCAGGTCGAGACGACGCGCATCATTTGGCCTTGAGGTGTTCGTTGAGGAACTTCATCATCATTTCGTGACTGCGGGTGGCGTCGTCTCCGAACCAGCCGTGGCCTTTGTTACGCATCGTGACGAGTTCCGACTGCACACCGGCTTCTCGAAGCTTGGCGTGTAGTCGTTGCGAATGGAGGAGCGGCACGACGATGTCCGCAGTGCCGTGCAGGATGAGAAACGGCGGCGTCGCCTTCGAGACGTATTGGGTCGGGGATGCGTTCTGGTAAAGTTCGATTTTGTCTTGTGACGAAGCGCCGAGTAGTGGGACCATGAACGCTTTCTCGATGCCCGGTGTTTCACAATACAGCGTCAAATCCGCCGGGCCGAAGAAATCGACGACGCAACTGACGCGGCTGGATTGGTCGGGGAACAGTTCGCCGTCAAAGCCCGCGTCTTTCTCGGTAGTCCCGAGTAGCGCGGCGAGGTGGCCACCGGCAGAAAACCCAACGACGCCGATCCGGTCCGGGTCGATGTTGAGTTGCTTCGCGTTGGCCCGTAAGTACCGAACCGCTGTTTTGACATCTTGGATTTGGCTGGGGAATTTATTCTTGGGAGCGAGGCGGTAGCTCACGCTCGCGGCGGCATACCCTTGGCTTGCGGTCAGTTCAATGAGACTTTTGCTGCCCGTGCCAAAGTCGGCCCATTGCACCGGGCGGGAAAGGTCTTTGCGGCTCCCGCCTTTCCAAGCTCCGCCGTGCAAACAGACCACGCACGGGTACGGCCCGCCGGCTTTGGGCACCGCGAGATCGAGTTGCAACTTTTCCGTATCCACGGTGGCGTAAGTCACGTCCGACCGGATCACGACATCCAACATCGGCTCCGCCGCAATGCTTGTGAATGCCAACACACCGACCCACACACCAACCAGGGCGAACCGGAGCATCCGGATAACCTCAGAGGAATTAGCAGCAAGAATCGCCACAGGGGAATTGTAGCGGGTGGTATGCCGTCGGGAAAAGGGAATCCGCATCTTTATGGTGTCTAGCTAGCTCGACATCCGGGAATCATCCGAGCCACGACGGTCAGGGAGTGGCCCAACCCGCCTCGCGCGATACGCCGTGTTGCCATCGTTGCGGGTAGGTCTTGGATTGGGTTGCGATCGTGGAAGCGTAGCGCGGGTAGGGTAGAGGGCACATCTGTTGGTGAAAGTTTGTCGATTGATCTTCGCTTTCAACCCCAACGGGGTTGTTCGATTAGCCCAGGGTGAAACCCTGGGAAGCCGCATCCCAGAAGCGTCCCAGGGTAACGGACCTTCGGCCCGCAACCCTGGGCTAAGGGAACAACCCCGTTGGGGTAGAAAACCAGTCTTCGGCAAACGGGAACAAATTTTCCACCAACTTCCGTGACGCTCACCCGTGCGGGTGGCTGTTTGGGCCGCTCCCTGACCGTCGTGGCTCGGATGATCGGATCGTCTGTTAACGCAAGAAAAACACCAGCCCGAAGATGGCGGCGACGACGGCGAAGCCGAGGACGATGTAGGGTGTCCAGTCGATGGGCGGTTGCGGCGGGGCAGCGGGCGTTTTCAGTGGGGCGTGGGAGCCTTCCAGCAATCGGGTGATCGGGTCAAGTTCGTGGTACTCGGTCGGCAACTGATCGGCGGGAATTGGAATCTTGACGGGTGTGTAATCTGTCGTCGAGATCGGGGTATTTTTGCTACCCAACGTGCTCGGGGTTCGACTCGGGGGTTTGGCGGCGGTTCCAGCCGAAATCCGGGCCGTTCCGGGTCCGCTGGAGGGCGTCCGGGATTGTGCGGAATTCGGGGGGTTGAATGTTGTTTCGCTCAGTCGCGGGTTTGCCAGGGCCTCCGAGCCGGAGCCGTGGGTCTGCACCACCAAATCGCGGAACTCGGGGATGCTGCGAAGCGGCTGAAATTGCCCGGTTTTCGTCCGGCTGACCAGAACCCACGTGATGTCACCCAAGACCCCGGCTTGCAAGTTTTTCCGGATGCTCTCCGTGGAGCCTTTCACCGTGTGAAGTTGATTGTCCACGTCGCGGTACACCATGTACCAATTGTCTTCAACCGGAGCGGCCACACCACCTTGTTGCAGTTCGGGCGGGACGGCGTAGGTTCCGGACCCTTGTTGGGTGCGCCACGTGGTGCCCATCAAGTCTTCCATGAACTCGCGGCAGGACAGGGGCCGTTTGGCCGGGTCGCTGTGCATGGCGCGACAAATCGCCCAATTCGTGCGGTCACTCAGCTTCGGGTTGTACTTCTTCGGCTCGGGGAAGTCGTTCTTGGTCTTCTTCAACCAACAATCGAGCGGGCTGGTTTTCTCGAACGGCGTGATCCCCGTGACCATCATGTACAAGGTCGCGCCGAGGCTATACATGTCGCAGCGAACGTCGGCATTTTTGGCGTTGCGAAACTGTTCGGGGGCCATGAAGTGCGGGGTGCCCAAGCCCCGCCCGGTTTTCGTCAGGTTCATTTCGCCTTCGACATCTTTGACGAGGCCAAGGTCGGTCAGCTTGGCGACCCCTTCTTGGGTGAGCAAGATGTTATCCGGCTTCACGTCGCGGTGAATGAGGCCTTGCTTGTGCGCCCGGTGAAGGCCCTCACACACTTGGCCGATGAGCCGGATGGCTTCGGATTCGGGCAGGACCGAGTCGCGTTCGATCCGCTGGCCCAACGATTCGCCGTCAACAAATTCCATCACGAGGAACGGCGTCGCGCCGGTGCCGCAGTAGTCGATCGCCTTCACGACGTTGGGGTGGTCGATGACGCTCGCCGCTTTGAACTCTTGCTCAAATCGCTTCAAAAGCAGGGGGTTTCGCGCGGTATCGGCGGGGACGATCTTGATGGCGACGATCTCGCCGGTGGCGCGGTTTCGACCTTTATAGACCGCCCCCATCCCGCCCTCGGCGATTTTGACAATCAGGTCGTAGTTCCCGATTTGTCGGTTCATGCGAGCGGCGTCTGTGGTCATACCGAACTCAAGGCGTCAGGACGCCGGGTACGGGTGGGGATGGTGGGCGGCGATCGCCACAGGGGAATCCAGATGGATCCTACCAAGGATATAGTTTATTCCACGCTCGATTACGAAAGAAAGTGTGATCCCGTGTAAAAGTTACCCCGACGGGTTGTGCGCCACCGTTTTATCGTCAACCCGCAGGCGCGGTCGAAACCATCGAACCGGCGGTATCGGTGGCGCCTAGCTGAAATACCAAAACTACGCCACTTACCGGATCAAATTGCTTGTCAACTCCGCCTCAGTCCGTCACAATCTTGGGATAGTGCAGGCCGATCGGTCTTACACTATTTTCCCCCGCGAATTATTCTGCTAGGGGATGATTGACCATCCCCCGTATGATACCAAGAACCGTACACCGCGACTTTCCACAGGGACCGCACTTACAGGGACCGCACTAATGGGGACGTTGGGGAAACTCTTACTTTTTGTCAACCTGTTGGTTGCCGCCGGACTGGTTTACCTGACCTCCCAAGACTGGGCCGTCCGGCAAAGCATTCAGGCTAACGTGTTGCGACACCATTTGGTGTTAGCCGGGATGCCGGTTGAACCGCCCGTCGGCATCGACTCTGACGACGACAATATCGCCCTAGGTACGGTAGTCTCTGGGCAGATCGTCGTGGAACGGGTTCGGTTAAAGTTTCTGAAGGAGCATTTCACCGGAACGGATGGCGAAGAATTGGCTGGCGTGCCCGTTGTGAAGAGCCAGATGGCCGAAGTCACGGGCATTAAAGCAAAAATGGAAGCCAAGCTTGGCGGTCTCGCACCGGCTGAGAAACTCGCACAACTTTGTGGCCGGTTCGATCGCAGCCCGCAGACGCAACGTCTTGTCTTCACGCCCGGCATCTTGACGTTGATGACGGAATCGTTCGTCGAACGAGATTTGCTTCGCCAAATGGTCGATCCCGATCGGCTAGCGACTCGTGGCCCGCAGCGGGTGGAAGAAAACGCCACCATCGCAATGGCGATGCTTAACAAACGCTTTGATGCCTTGACAAAAGTCGATCCTGCACAGTCCGAAGCGGATGCGGGCAAAGTGAAGCAAGCGACCGAAGCGATCCGCCAAGCGTCCGACGCGGCCAAGTCCAAGTTTGCCGCCTACAAGGCGTTCCAAGACGACAAGAATAGCGACCCGAAAACAGTCGCAGCCGCAGCGAAAGAAGCCACCGACGCCTTCGATAAGCTCGGCGACACCCACACCGCGTTGCAAACGGTTCTTTCCAGTGTCGGCACTGATGCGTGCCGTGACGAGAGTGATCGCCGCAATCGAATCGCGCACCTGTTGATGCACCTGAGTGAAACCGCCGGGTGGCAGAAGCGGGTGGCCTTAGTCGTCGGGCTTCGCACCTACGCCCACGTAATGGCGGACCAAGTCGATCGGTTCGCCAAAATGGAACGAAGTACGGAACAACAAATCGGCCAGGATCAAGGACGCTTCGCCGAAGAGTACGAGTTGCTGAAGAACTTGGCCATCGGTCGCGCCCTGCTGTTGCAACAACAAGTCGTCGTGCGGTCCGAACTCGAACTGCAACGGGCCAACGACATCGAAGCGGTGACGCAACGCCGGTTGCTCACGGACGACCGCCGCAAGGGTCTGGAAGACATCCAGGCGAAAGTCGCGGCGGGCCTCGACGCCCAGTCGAAGGTGGAACAGCGATTGTTCGCAATTGAAAAACAGGTCGGCGAAACGCTGCGGAAAAACTTCGGCCTGGAAGGCCAGTTAGAAGCGTCGGAAAATAAGGGTGGCAAGTAAGAGTCTCCACGATTACCTCGGAATTATTCCCATGACCAGTCTCGGCAAAATCCTGGTTTTCGTGAACGTCGTCTTCGGCGTCGGGCTGTTGGCGTGGAGCTTGTCCGCGTACACCAACCGGGTCGATTGGTTCGACCGCAAAGGTGGCGAGGGCGAAGAAGCGGTCAAAGGCCAAATCACCCAGCTCAAAGCCGAGATTGACTCGGTCTCGAAAAAAATCGCCGGCACCCAGGTCGATTACAACAAAGCCCGGCTCGCGCTCCAGGCCAAAGAAGAAACCCGCGACCACCGCGCCCGCAAGTTCAAAGAGCGGATGATCGAAGCACGAAAAGGCAGCTTCAAAGTGCAACTGACCCTCGATCGCGGCCCCTTGGGCGAAGGCGTGATGTACGACGTGGACCGGCAAGGGGGCGACATCCTCGGGCCGGACAACAGCCCGCTGGCCGGTTTAACGACGCTGCAAGACAAGTTTTCCAACGAAATCCGCGCGATCGAAACGCTCCACAACGGCAAGTTCATTTTGACGGATGAACAGTGGCAAAGAATGCGAAACGGTCAAGTGACGCTCGCCCAGATCGAAACGACGGTTCCGGACCTCGGCATCGGCGACCTGCGGAAGCTTCACAACGAACTCTCGGTCATCATTCGCAGAGATGAAATCGCCCTCGGCAAGCAAGCGGAAATCCTGACCAATCTCCGCGAACAAGCGGTCTTCCTCAGTGCCAAGGAAGTGAACTGGACCGCCGACCTGATTACCTTGGACCGTCGCAAGAAGCAACTCGAAGACCGGATTCGTGAAGTCCAAGCGTCAGAAAAGTCCGCGATGAAGTAGCCGGTATTCGGTGATGGTAAATCTCAGTTCAGTTCAGTGTGATTCACGGTTCGTGGTATCAGGCATTTTTGCCGGCCACCGAGTAAGAGGGGACTCTCGATGACCGCGATGGGAAAAATGCTCGTGATCCTGGTGCTGGTTCTCAGCATCATTTGGAACTTCTTGGTGGTCAACGCCTACGCCACCCGCACCAACTGGCGTAACGAAGCCGTCAAGGCTCAAACGGCCGCGACCAACGCCGCCGAGTCCGCCACCAAGATGAAGGCCCTCCTCGACAGCGAACGCGAATCGTCGGAAGACGCCAAGCGTGCGCTGCGGGAAGAACGGGACCGTTACTACGCCCAAGGGGCCCAACTGCTCTCGGAACGCGACACCCTGGCGCAGCAGTACAACACCGCGTTCGCGGATTCCCAGAAGCGGTCGGCGATTGCCACGGACTTGGCTGCCAACCGCGCCGCACTTCAAGGGCAAGTGAAGGAACTCGACGACAAGTTGAAGCGGATCGAAGTGGCCATGAACGATCTAATTCTCGAACGGGACAAGTTCAAAGTCGAAGCCAACACCGCGAAGATTGCGGAAGCGGCCAAGACGCAGCAAGCCGAACGACTCGGTGACCTCCTGACCAAAGCCAACGAAGAACTCGCCGAAGCGAGACGACCCGGCGGCGGGGTACCTGGCCAACGGACCGTTCCCGCGCCAGTCGGGTTTCGGGGTACGGTCACGAGTCGGGATGGGAGTTTAATTTCGTTGAACGTTGGCTTAGACGCGGGCCTGCAAAAGGGGACTGCCCTGCGAGTCGAACGGGTGGGAGCCAACCCCAAGTACCTTGGCAAGATTACGATTGTCTATGCCAATCAAAAAGACGCTGTTGGCCAGTACGAAAAGCCGGCTGGCGTTAGCGCCGAAGACAATCCCAAACCGGGCGATCAGGTTCGACCGGCAGACGGGCAATAACCCAGTTTCTTTGTGACGGCTTTCTGTTTCAAACCCCACGACGGGAAACGATCATGGCCCGCAAACGCCGCGATGATGACGAGGATGACGACCTCCCGAAACGCAAAAATGCCCCGGTCGTTGATGACGACGATGAAGAGGATGACGACGACGACGAGATGGGTGCCATCAAGAAGAAATCCGGTGCTGGCAACGACGCCTACACCGGGCTGTTAGCCATTGCGTTACTTGCGATGGTTGCCGCCTGCGTGTTTTTCTACTTGGACCACAGTGAGTTGTCGAAGCAACCGTTGACTGCGCCGAACGTCACGGTGCCCGCCCTGAGCGGTCGTTAATCTGCGATTACTTTTCACACGGAACGAACCCGTCCGACCGAGGTGCCTGAACATGGCCAAAACACGCTTTGTAGACGCCCCACCCAAGAACGACGTTTACACCGGCATGATTGGCGTGACCGCTGCGTGCATGTTCGTCGGCATCGTGCTTCTCGTGATTGAATGCACTGGCTACGATTGGGCCGCCAAATCCGTGGCTGGCCCCGCGATCAACTTGCCGAAGATCGACGGCGGCGCCCCGACAACGTCTCGCCCCGGAACTCCGACGCCGCCAGCCAATCCCCAACCCGCACCCATGACCGTCGCGCCGCGCGTCGAACCGGCACCCCTTCCAGTTGTTCCCCCAACAGCTCTTGCCGTGACCCCACCCGTGATTGCTCCGCTCCCCGCTCCCCTGCCTGTCAAGATTCCCGTTGCCGAACCAACGCCAGTAGTTCCGCTCGCCAACCCACCCGTTGATCGCGGCCCTCGACCCGGATTTGGCCCCCTCGTTCGGTGATTCTCCAGGATGTGACCCCAGGGGAAATCAAAGCAAGTTGAGTTACACCCAGAGCACAAGTCATCTGTTAGCCGATTGGAACATCGACCATCCCCACCCCAGTTTTTCAACGAGGTAAACGGATTGGTGGTCAAGATTTCATTCGTCGGATTCGTGCGATTCGTGGTAAAAGAATGGATCCGAACTCACGGGGGGCGTACCTATGGCACGTAAAGTCGTTCTCATCGCCGATCCGGGGATCGACACGGCATTTGCCATCGCCTTGGCGTTGCACGATCCCAACCTGGAAGTCGTCGGGTTACTGCCGTGTGCCGGGAACGTCTCGGCAGCCCGTGCGACGACCAACGTCAACATTTTAATTGATCGACTCGACCCGCCGAAGTGGCCCCGGACGGCGGTGGCGTACCCCGTCGAATACCACCTCAATGGCACCGCGTTGCACGGCCCGGACGGCCTCGGTGGTACCAACTTTGCCACCGCCGATCGGCATTCGCAACTGGTCGCGGATAAATTGCTGTGTGAGTTAGTGCGGGAAGCGCCGCGCGAAGTCAGCGTGATTTGCCTCGGCCCGGCGACTACGATCGCGCGCGCCTTCGACCGGGATCCGGAACTGCCGGGACTCATCGACCGACTGGTTCTGGTGGGCGGCACCTGGAAAGAACCCGGTAACGCGGGACCGATGACCGAGTTTCACTTCGCGCTCGACCCCGAATCGGCACGGCGGGCGGTCATCTCCGGTCTCCACCCGATCGTCATTCCCCTGGACGTAACGCGGAAGCTGGTGTTGTCGCCGTTGGAACTGCTCGACCTGCCGAACCCCGACTCGAAAACCTGCCAATTCCTACGCCAGATCGTGCCGTATGCGATCCGCGCCTCGTCGCACTTGTACGGCATCGAGGGCTTCCACTTGAAGGACGTGCTGGGCGTCGTCACCCTCGCACTACCCGGTGCGGTGCGATTGGAAGATCACTTCGTTGACGTGGAAACCAAAGGCGAACTCACTCGCGGCATGATGGTCGTCGATCACCGCCACACCCCTGCCGGCAAGCCCAACGCCCAACTCGGCGTTGATGCCGCCCTCGGCGAAATCCGCCAGTACATCAACCGCATCCTGAAGCAAGCCCCCTGAAGCAATCCCCCTGATGGTGATGGTCATTTTTCCCCTCGCCCCTCACGGGGTCTGGCAAAATTTTCTAGCACTTGGTCTTCAAACGGGCTTTCGGCCCTGAAAGGGACGTGC
>JANLRE010000506.1:0-1690 GCA_031368205.1 Fimbriiglobus sp.
AGGCCGTCACGTTGCCGTTGGCTTTGATGTCGGCCGCCGTGTACTTGCCGCTGGGTGTCAAATACAGCTTCTTCTCTTCCTCATCGGCGACCTTGGACGGCATTGTGTGTTCGCCGCCATCCGGTGCGGACTTGAAGGCGATCCGGAAGCGTTCGTTGCCGATCCGAATCGCGGGAATGGTGACTTCGACATTCTTGCCGGCCACATCCTTGGGAAGATGGCCGATAAACAACGATGTCATCCCGGACTGGTCCCCCGGTTGGGGCTTGGCACTGAGAATGAACGACTCGGCCTCCATCCCGCCGACGATTTTCACGAACGCATTGAGCGGTTGAGCCTCGACTTCGAGAATCACGGCCTCGTTCTTGCCGAGGGTATAGAGCCGTAGGATGCCACCCTTCTCGAAGACCGCTTCGGCGTGGTAGCTGTCACTCCCAATCGGAACGACAATCCCGCCATGAACACTCGGCACGTGACCGTGTTCGTCATCACCTTTCGCAGGAGACGACGAACTGTTCGCAGCCGACTTCGAGCTAGGCGTTGTTGGAGTGAGCGCGGAGTCATTTTTGTGACAGCCGACGAATATGGACGTAACCGTAACCAAACCACTGAGCAAAAAAGCTCGACGAGCCAATAGGACCATGACGGCCCTCCTAATCAGTCAGGGATAACGGCACGCGACAATCCACCGTGTGGAAACTCGGGCCGCAGAGAATCAGTCCGGGAGTGAAACGAACCGACAGGTTAGCAGCGAAGTGTGGAATAGGCGGCGAGAAGTGCGCGGCCACTCAAGTGGCCAACGGCGGGTGAAGAATTGAATCGACCGACTACGAGTGTCAGGCTCTCGAAAAGTGTGACAGGAAACCCACAAGCCAACACAGTATTCAAAAGACGCAGTTGATTACCAAGATCGCTTGCGGTCTCCGCACTCGTTAGGAGTGTGTCCGCAATGGCCTTGGTCTTACCACAGGGGCACTTGGACTTTTCCTGGTGTGACGAATCGTGCTTGCCATCAGGACTAGGGCAGGACGCTGGTTGACAGCAAGACTTGATTGGTTTCGACTGTACCAAGGTAGGAGACGAGGAGTTTTTCAGATTGGCGGTTGTGGCCAAACTACAGCAGCACAAGGACGGCCCGAAAAGGGTCGTGATTGCGAAACAGATGGTCAGCACGGAATGCCACATGGAAGTAGTTTCCGCGACACTGCTTCAAAAGTCAAGTCAATTCTGGCTGCGTTACACTCGGGTGTTGACACGAAACTGAGGCACGAATCGCAGGTCTGGTGGGAAATAGAGTCCGCTACTTTTAGCCCTCTTGGAGTGGCCGCCAGACCCGGTCGGCGACCCATAGCCCGCCACGAATGACCAAGATGGAGCCGGCTTGAAGCCAATCGAACCACCGCAACTCGACCAAATTTCCCAGATGCTCGACTAACCCGTCAACGCCGCCGTCGTACCGCAACAGTGCAGGTCCAAGTCCGGCAACCCCCTTGGCGGTCAACGCCAAATGCTCGCACTACTCGGGCGAGAACACGGTGACTGCTCCACTGGCCTACGGTCAGACCACCTTCGACACCTTCGCCTGCGGCTACGTGCCGTCGCAACTGCGCTCCGCTTACGGGGTCGCGTCGGGCCAAGACGGTGCCGGACAGACTGTCGCGATTATCGATGCCTACGCCTCGCCGTCCAT
>JANLRE010000535.1:0-2349 GCA_031368205.1 Fimbriiglobus sp.
TGATTCGTGGTGAAAAGTCTTGATTCGTTCACACGGTCAGGAATCGGTCGCGGGCGGCGATTCGCCACGCGCCGACGATGTGGCCGTTCTCCGCGACGAGTGCTTCGCGGTGCAGGGCGCAGGTGGGGCAGACGTGGCCCGGCAAGGCGTAGGCGAGGTCGCCGATGTTGAAGCGGTCGGCGTGCGGGGTTTCGATCACGAGGTGTTCTTCGCTGTGAACCACGATCGTGTATTCGGGCAGGTCCAATAGGTGAACACGCTTCGTTAGCACTGGGTCGGGTGCCACCGATTTGTTACCCAGGTCGAACGTCACGCGGTTCGCAGTAGGTTTGCTAATCACCCGCGTCAGTAGCACCGCCGCAGGCGTGATGCCATCTAAATCCGGATAACGGGTGCCGTAGCCGTGGTCGTGCAGGACATAGGTGCCGGGCGAACATTCCAGACCGGGGATGTCCCGCATCGCGGCGTAGACGGGAAAGTTCGGCGTGCCGCCCGCGATGATTCGTTGCACCTTGTAGCCACGCCGTTGCAACGTGGTCCGCATCTCCAGCACCGGGAACAACGCCGTCAAACAGGCTGCTTCCCGTTCAGAACGGGATTCTTGGTGATTTTGGCCGTCGTAAGCGTGCAACCCTTCTTCGGTTAACCCCGACAACTTCGCGGCGTACTCGTACAGTGACAACGCCTTGTCATCCACGGCCAACCCGGTGCGGTGCATCCCCACATCCAAGTCGAGATAAAAGCCAATCGACCGCCCCGCAACGCCTGCTGCCGCCGAGAGCGCATCGGCGGTCGTGGTGTCCACGACGAGCGATGCGAACTGCGTGTTCGGGTACTTCTTTGCCAGCGCGGCCAGTCGAGTCGGGTTCGGGCCAACCAAGGGATAAGCGACCAGCACGTCCGGCACCCCGGCATCGGCGAGCACCTCGGCCTCCGCGATCGTGGCACACTTGTGTTTCGTGACCCCCGCGTCCAACTGCATTCGGGTGATTTCCCGCGTCTTGTGCGTCTTGACGTGCGGTCGTAGTCGCTGCGGGCCACCCGCTAATTCAACGATGCGGGCGATGTTTAGCCGAATGAACGCGGGGAAGAAGACGAGCGCCGGCGTGTAAATCCCGGCGTCATCGGTCAAGTGATACGGGTGCGGCATGGCGTCTTCCTTCAAGTGGGTTGCAGTAGGATTGTGGTACATCCGCACGGCAAAATCGGTAGGGGCACCCACCCCGTTTCGGCAATCTCGCTGTTCCTCTCTGGATTCGGTCGTTTACAATAGGGATATTATAGACTCGGTCTCTTCTCTGACCCGAGGTCTTCGATGATCCATCGGCGTGCCTTCACCTTAATCGAATTACTCGTCGTCATCGCCATCATTGCGGTTCTGATTGGCTTGTTGTTGCCGGCCGTTCAGAAAGTCCGGGAAGCGGCGGCGCGATTGACCTGCCAGAACAACCTCAAACAAATCGGCCTAGCCGCGCACAATTACTACGACACCAACGATCACTTGCCGCCCGCGTATGTGTTCGTCGATCCGTTACTCCCGTCGCTGACTGGCAAGCCGCGCCAATTCGCCCCGGCCTGGGATCACATCCCGCCCATCAAAATTTTAAGCCCCGTCGATCCCGGCTGGGGGTGGGCCGTTTACTTACTCCCGTACCTGGAGCAGCAGAACGTTTACAACACCATCGACATCGCCAAAAACACGGACAGCCCCCACCAACGTGGCGATGCGCGAAACGCAACTGCCAATTTACACGTGCCCCTCGGACCGCTTGCCGGGTTTGTACCCCGTCCTCGACATTAACAACGTGCCAGTCGTGAACGCCGCCACCAACAGCTACACCGCGAATTACGGCGCGTTGATGCAGTTGAACCTCGACCCCGAAAAGGGGAACGGGGTGCTGTTCCGGAACAGCAAAGTCAAATTCAACGAAATCTCCGACGGCCTGACGCAGACGCTCTTGGTCGGGGAACGCCCCGCCCATTTCGGACAAGTCCCCTGGGTCGGCGCGGTCACGTCCGGCACGGTTCGGACGACGCCGAACGCCCCCGTGTACACCTCCGTGATCTTGCCGCCAATGACGATGCCGATGGCGCGCGTCGGGATGAAAGCGCTGAACGACCCGTGGAGCGAACCCTACGACTTCTTCACCCCGCACCACGCCGTGGGGAACTTCGTGTTCTCGGATGGGTCCGTCCATGCGATTCGGACCTCGGTGGATTTGACCACTTTACAACAATTGGCGACACGGGCCGGCGGCGAAGTGGTCGGGTCATGGGAATAACGATGCGGCACCGTGTCGCGGCTTTGCTTTTCCTCGGGTGCATCACCATGCTCGGGGGGTGTCAAGA
>JANLRE010000582.1:0-5485 GCA_031368205.1 Fimbriiglobus sp.
CTGGGCTGACAGAACGTCCCTTTCAGGGCCGAAAACCAAGACAACAGAATCGTTCCCCAGACCGATTCACGGGCGTATTGTATTGAAGCGGTGTCACCGCGTTAGCACTTCCAACCCGTGGCGGTCCATTAGCTCGACATGGGCGAACACGTCGGCGGTGGGGCCGTCGATGATGAGTTCGCCGCCGTCTAGCACGATGACGCGGGGGCAGGTTTCGCGCACGAGTTCGAGGTCGTGGGTGGCGATTAGCAGGGTGCAGGGGAGTTCGTTCAACAAGCGAATCAACTCCCGGCGACCGCGTGGGTCGAGGAACATTGACGGTTCGTCGAGCAACAGTAGGTTGGGTTTCATGGCCAACACCCCGGCGATTGCGGCGCGACGTTTTTCGCCGCCGGAGAGTTTGTGGGGCGTGCGGTCACCGGCGTCGATTAACCCCACTTGCTTCAAGGCGGTTTCCGCAAGTTGCTTGGCCGCCGTGGGGGTGGCGCCGAGGTTGAGCGGGCCGAACGCAACATCTTCCAACAACGTGGCCGCGAAAAGTTGATCGTCCGGGTTTTGAAACACCACGCCGACTTGGCTGGGTAATTTCTTGCGATGCTCCGGGTTCGCAGGGTCCAGATCCCCGATGGTGGCGTGGCCGGGTTTGCCGCTCAGCACGCCGCACAGCCGTAAAAAAAGCGTCGTTTTCCCCGCGCCATTCGGCCCAACTAACGCGAGTCGTTCCCCGGCGTTTAAGGTGAAGTTCAGGTCACGGAGTGCCGGGCGGCCGTCGGCATAGGTGTGCGACAGGTTGCAAACGCGAAGCATGACATCCGGGGGCGCGGGTTCATTCGGTCTCAAGGCGTTCTCTCAAAAATAAACCCGGTCCAGCGCCACGAGGGCTATCGTACCGCTCACGCTCCCGAGGAAGGAGAGAACATCCCAAGATGTGGTCCGGAAGTCGGCCAGCGCCCGGAACGTGCCGTCGAACCCGCGACACCGCATCGCTTCCGAAACGCGGTCGGCGTGGTCACTGCTGCGCACCAACAGGCTGCCGACGGAGTAGCCCAACGTCCGGTACGTCTGGCGATCCGTGCGGATGCGAAACCCCCTGGCCCGCAGCGCGATCCGCATTCGCCGCACTTCGGAGGAGAGCAAAAACGTGTAGCGATAAGCCAATTGCGTGATCTGCACCAACACCCCCGGCACACGCAAGGAATGGGCGGCCGTTAGTGTGCGGCTCAGCGGTGCGGTGCGCGTCAGCACCAAAGCAAACATGCCAACCGCCAGGATTCGCAGCATCATCACGAGTGCGTTGACGAAGCCCGCTTCCGAAATCCGCACCGGGCCGACGTGCCAAACCGTCCCCGCGTCCCGTTGCACCAGTGGCACGACAATCAGCAATGGCAACACCGTGGACATCAGCAATAGCAACCGCCCTACGACCCCGTTCACCGAGAGTCGCCCCAGGGCCGCGAAGATCAGCGTCACACCCAACGCGAGGACCGCACCCGGCAGAGATTGCAGACTGACCGCCCCGACAACCCAGACGCAGACCGCCGCAAGCTTCCACCGGGTATCCCAGCGTGCCAGCATTGAATCGGGTGTGGACGAATCCCGGAGCGCAAGAGTCATGATGGGTGATCGTCACAGGTGTTGGTGGAAGTTTGTCTATTAATCTTGGTTTTCTACCCCAACGGGGTTGTTCCATTAGCCCAGGGTTGCGGGCCGAAGGTCCGACACCCTGGGAACTCGCACCCAACCCCAATGGGCTTTCAGGGTGTAGAAGCCTCTTGGGTGTGGAAGCCTCCCAGGGTAATCGTCGCAAAGCCTCCTCAACCCTGGGCTAATGGAACGACCCCGTTGGGGTCGAAAACCCGGTCGAGTAACAAAGTCTACAAATATTGCGCCAACTTTCGTGACGCCACCCAGTCATGATGGCCGATCGTGTGAATCCAGTTGTACCGATGACCCGCGTCGTTGCCCGCTTGATACCGATACAATTCTGATTGTTCCCATGCCCCTTTCTCAATAAACCTTCGTGCCATGACACCACAAGAAGCACTCCGTGACGGCCGATTGGCGGATGCGATTGAGTTGCAACAATCCGTTGTGCTGCGGGAACCGACCGCGGCGGCGCAACTGATGTTGTTTGAACTACTCACCCTCGCGGGGCAATTGCACGACGCCCGTGAACAACTCTTCGCCATCGAATCCGACGACCGGACGTGGCGGGCGGCTCGGCGGCAGTTTATGCGGATTGTGAAAGCCCAACACCGGCGAGTGCGTGGTAAACGAACCGTCATGCAGGCCGACCCGCCGCCCCATTTCCGTCTACGTTGGCGGGCCTTTCGGGATGTGCAAAGTGGTGACGGACTTGCCGCGACAGGGTGGGTGGATCGGGCGGATCAGCGATCACCGGAGTTGAGTGGCCATGTGGATGGCCGGGAGTTTGAAGGACTGCGGGACATTGATGACCGCTTCGGGTCGGTGTTGGAAGCGTTCGTCGGCAGTGAATACGTCTGGATCAGCTTTGAAGAATTGCAGTCCGTTCGATTGTCCCCGGTGGTCGGGATACTCGACGCGGCCTTCCGCCCGGCTCAACTTCGGTATCACACGGGCGAAGAAATCGCGGTGGTGTTGCCGTTGATCTACCCCGGATCGGAAGAGGCGGACGGCGTCTTCGCAACGGGCCTGGAAACCGATTGGACCAGCAACGACGACGGCCCCGTGGTCGGCCTGGGGAGCCGGGTTTGGATGATGGGCGACGAAGAAATTCGCCTGGGGGAATGCCGACAGATCGACCTGCGCCGGACCCACTGAGATTACGCTTGCTCCATCAGCCGGCTGCGGCGCCACTTTGGCGCCACCGTTGGTAATAAAATTGAGCCGAACAACGACGCCAAGACGCCGATGCCGAAAATCGTGGCGAACACCGTCAGTAACCCACTGCTTGTCCGTGCGGAGTCAGCCGCGATGCCGAACGTCCCGAGCAGTCCTTCGATTGGTGGTAGAACGGACGTGTTTCCGCTCGCCAGGAGTGCCGTAGTCAACAACCCCGTGCCAATGCCGAAGAAGACACCGTGGCGGAACCCAGCACCCGTATTTCCACCGGCTACGGTCCCTGCCAATGCTAACCCGAACGTGGCGAACGCAAAGTCGATGTACGGCCCTTGAAGTGGCGTGCCAAGGTTGAGTGCGCCACCGGACGTTTTCTTGATTCCCACCCGCAACGATTCCGAAAGTGCGATCCCCACGACGCCGATGGCAATGGCAAGACCAAGTCGAAGCCACGCGGTCGGGCGGACTTTTTGCTCGTCGTCATCTTGAGTCGCCAAGCGAGCTAACGAACTCCCGCGTGGGTTGGTCACTGGTACCGGAATGTCCACGACCGGCGGCCAAATCCGGCTACCGACAACACTCGCCATCGCGGCGATCAGGGCCAGTCCGACGGTGGCACCCCAATCCAGCGTTGTCGGCTTGTGCCCGCCCATCACATCAACACCGAGCAAGAGACCACCGCAGACAAGGCCCGTGAACCAACCCGTCAGGAAGCCGTGGGTTCGACCGGCCCCGGCGAAGAGTCCGCCAATGAGGATGCTGATCGTCCGCAACGTTAACGTCAGCGCAATCGCGGTGGCATCCACGAACGGGTTCTCGACCTCCGAGGCCGCAACAAGCCCGAGAACTTCTTCGCGCAGCCCGATGTAAAGTCCGATCGAAACGATGGTCCCGACCACAATCCGACCGAACGGCGTGGGGCGAATCAAGTCCGGGGGCGGTGCATGCAACTCCCCCGAGGACGCGAAGATTTCCGACGGCGTGACCAGCCGATCGCCACAATTCGGGCAGCGTTCGGTGGCCGGGATCGAAGTTTTGCAACTGGGACAATAAAGCTGCATCGAACAAATCCTAATGCAGGCGAACTCAGGCAACGGTACGTGTGTCAACCGTAGTTCACGACTGAACCCTGTGCAGAGATTTGTTGCCCGAGGTTGGCGTTTGGGTATGACGCATTTGCTGGTTAGCCCGACGCGCTAGCGAGGGGCACATCAAACCCCTCGCTAGCGCGTCGGGCTAACAAACTCGTGGCGTCAGCGGATTCGTGGGAGTTTGTCCCGGAACTGGTCGGCACGGTCTTTGTCGCCTTGCTTGTCGAAGATCGTGACGAGGCGGCGAACAGCAAGAATTTGTTCGTCCTTGTCCTGGTTGAACACGACATCGACCCACAAGAAGGACCACATCGCGTCTCGGGTTTGGCCGTAAGCCAGTTGAGTTTCGCCCAGGAAACTGTACCCGACGGCTTTGGCGACGGGGTCTTTCGCTTGGTCGATCGCATCCTGCAATTTCGCCACGAGATCAGCGGGCGGCAGCGTGCCAGTGGCAGCCGGTGCGGGAATCTTGCTAGCGGCCCGCAGAACCACAAGGCGTTCTTTGAGCGGCCCGGTTGAAAAGTCTTTGTCCTTCTCCAACGGACTTAATACGCCCTCTATCGCAGTCTGTTGACCAGCGCGAAGGAGCATCCCGGCTTCGGCTAATTGGGCTTCGGATTTCAACTCTTTCGGCAAGTCGGTCACGTTGGCCAAGGAGCGCAGTACGCCGGCCGCCTTGGTGTAGTCCCCGAGTTCCGCTTGAATCCGGGCCGCCGTCCGTGACGCTGGCCACACTTCCCAGCTCTTGCGATTCAGTTGCGCGAACGCAGTCAACTTGTCGAAAGCTTTCACGGCCTCCGTGTTAAAGTCATCGCCCGTTTTTTGGTCGGCGATCTTCGTCGCAAACACTGCTTCGCGGAACGTGAGATACCGCTTGGTTCGTTCCGGCGCTGCCGGGCCAGCTTTCTTCACGAGACTGGCGTAGTCGTTGAACGCCTTGCCGGGGTCTTTGCCCTCTTCCAGCCCGCGCACCGCTAGGACTTCGGCCATGTTCACGCCGGTCAACGCGCCAGGTTCGACTTTCAGCACGTCGTTCGCAAACACCGTTTTCGACTTGCCCCCCGCGATAATCTCCACGCCTTTAGGCGTCTCCTTCACCTCACCCGATTCGGTCACGATTTTGCCGTCCGCGTTCCGATCCCGAAACGTGACCTTGTCCACACCCGTGGTTTGGGCGAGCGCATCCGGGGCGACTGCTAAGGCCATCAGGGCGATTGTGAGGGCCGTGAAATAAGCCCAGCGAAGGCGCATAAGAGAATCTCCTGAGTAAGTCGTTAATCACCGGGCAGTTCCTGAATCAAGCGTCTTGTCGAAGCTTGTTGACACAACATTCGGACCCGTCACGCCCGCCATCGTCAAGCCCTTTTCGTCAAGTTGTTGGTGGCATCAGTGATCGCAACTCTTGTTTTGACCAGATTTATGGAGGGCGTGCCATGATCCGATATCTGCTATCCGTATCAGAAAAGCATTAACGGCACGTTCGACTAGAAATGACGCAAACCCTGGAATATCCAGGGTTTGCGAGGTGGAGATAAGGGGAGTTGAACCCCTGACCTCTTGAATGCCATTCAAGC
>JANLRE010000615.1:0-5734 GCA_031368205.1 Fimbriiglobus sp.
CGACGGTGGGGGCGGGGTGGACGTGGCACTTGGCTAGGGTTTCGGCGTTCAGACCTTGGGTGACGACCTTCACTTTGCACTTGGCCACGACCTTGCACAACTCTTCGAGCTGCCATTGGTCCATGATGAAATAATCGCTGCCCATGATCTTTCGCTTGAACTCGTTGAGGTCCGGGTTCTCCGCGATGAGTTGTTGGAATTCGGGGCTTCCCAACCCTTCCGTGAGGCTGGCTGCCAGGACGATGGTGCCGCCCTGTTTGACGATCGGTAACGCCCCGATCAGGCCCTTCACGGCTTGGTACCATGTGGTGTCGAGTGGGTACCCGGCACAACTGGTTACGACCACATCACACAACTCGGACACGCCCGCCTTCACGATTTCGCGGCAGAAGTTGACGCCTTCGTGCCACGCTTTTAGCATGTCCCCTGCACCCAGCCACGTGATGCGGCGTTTGCCGTCGATGCAGACGTTCACGATGAAATCGCAGCCGGTTTTTAGGGCGATGAGGGTGTTTTCTTCGTGGACCGGGTTGCCTTCGAGGATGCCACAATCGGCGAGCGGGTGTTCCAGGAACTTCGGCCCGTGCCAGACTTTGACCGTCTCCAGTGCCGCGATACCAGGGCAAATCAGTTTCCGCCCCCCGCTATAACCGGCCATCAGGTGCGGTTCAATTAACCCGGTGGTGATCTTCAACTCGGCCTGGGTGTAGCGGTTGTCGATCCAGATCGGCACGCCGTTGGCCGTGGTCCCGAGGTAGTCGTGTTCCTCCAGAACCTTGCCGTGGTGGTTCACACAACGGTAGTTCGTGGCAATGTCTTGGCCCACGAGTTCGACGAGTTCGTCCCCCTCGTTGGGTCGATGTAGCCCGGTCGCAATCAGAATCGTGATGCCATCCCGCGGCACGCCTGCTTCTTCCAGGGTGCGCAACAACGGCGGGAGAATCAATTGATTCGGCACGGGCCGCGTGATGTCACAGATCACGATGCAAGCAGTCTTTTTCCCCTTCGCCAATTGCGAAAGGGGTGGCGTGCCGACGGGCGATTTCAACGCGGCTTCCAGCGCACCAACCGGGTCGGTCAACGGCACGGCGTCCCGGATGGCCAGCGGCGGGGCAATCATGCGATCGTCCGGCAGCGTGATTTCGAGGCCAGTTTTGCCGTAGTCGAGGGTCACTTTCATTTCGCATTCCCGGCGAACCGGCTGTGTAAGCTGCCGGGTGATTCGCCATAAGCAGTTGGATGGTTTCTGAGGAAAAACTCTCCCTCGTGACCCTGGACGACCACCCGGCAGCTAACGCAGCCGGTTCGCCGGATCGAAATGATGGACTCTGCGCCGCAACATCGGCTTGCCGTGCGAGAGTGTCGCTTCTATCATCACAGCTTACGAAAATACTTGATTACTGACCTCTGACCCCCGGTTTGAAATGTCGATCGACAAAAGCTTGCGACGCAAAGGCGGCATGGGCCGCAACCGCTGCGTGATGAAACGCTCCGAACGCATCTTGAAGATGATGGAAGACGGGAAGTGGACCGAAGGGCAAAGCCCGTTCGGCATCCCGAAAACCCGCGTGCAGAAGATCATCTTGAAGAAGAAGAAAGAGAAAGTCGCCGACGGTGACGCCGCAGCCCCAGCCGCCGACGCCAAGGGCGGCAAGAAGTAAACCCAAACAAAGCCCAGGGCGGTTTGCCCTGGGTTCGTGAAATCATGTCACAGATTCACATCGCGCTCGGGTCCAATCTCGGCGACCGCAAGCAGACGTTGCTTGATGCAGTTCAACGACTGGCTGTTGAGCCAGCGTTCACGTTGGGTAAAGTCTCAAGCGTATACGAAACCGCCCCAGTGGGCGGACCGCAGGGGCAAGGGCCGTACCTGAACATGGTGCTGGCCGTTGAAACGACGCTTACCCCGCACGATGTTCTTGCCGCACTGAACAAGATCGAAAACGAGTTTGGCCGCGTTCGCACCGTTCAGGACGGTCCGCGAACGCTCGACCTGGACTTGTTGCTTTACGACGACCGAATCATTTCCACGCCGACGTTGACCGTCCCCCACCCGCGAATGCACGAACGCAGTTTCGTCCTCGTGCCACTGGCGGAGATCGCGGCGGATGTCTTGCATCCCGTGTTGCGCAAGACCATCCGCGAACTGCGGGACGCACAACCCGCTGCCGAAATCACTAGGAATCGTGATGGCTCTTTGAACGGGTTGACGGCGCTGGTCACCGGCTCCACGTCCGGCATCGGCCATGCGATTGCCAGCCTGTTTCAGGCGGAAGGCGCTCGCGTTATCACCCACGGTCGGCGCATGTTGGGGCCGAATCACGTCGTCGCCGATTTGCAGGATGCGGAGCAAGTCACACGGTTGGCCGAACAGTCGTGGGCGATGGCGGGCAACGGCCTTGATATTCTTGTGTGCAACGCCGGGGCGGACACGTTGACCGGCGAGGCGGCCAAGTGGCCGTTTGAACGCAAACTGGAAGAACTGCTTGCGGTCGATTTGATAGCCACGATGCAACTGACACGCGACATCGGCGCACGGATGAAAGCTCGTCGTCGCGGCGTGATTTTGACGATGGGTTGGGATCAAGCGGAGACCGGCATGGAAGGCGATAGCGGTCAACTGTTCGGCGCCGTGAAGGGGGCAATCCTGTGCTTCACCCGAAGTTTAGCGTTGAGCTTGGCGCCGGAAGTGCGGGTGAATTGTCTGGCACCCGGTTGGATTCGCACATCTTGGGGTGAGACCGCATCATCCGTCTGGCAAGACCGGGTTCGCCGCGAAACGCCGCTCGGGGTCTGGGGTCTGCCCGACGACATCGCCGCCGCCGCACTCTGGCTCGCCAGTCCGGGCGCGAAGTTCATCACCGGGCAAACCATTCGCATCAACGGCGGCGCGGTGCGGTAACTATTCCCGGCACAGTCGCATGATGTGCCGCAACAAATCACGGACCGAGACGATGCCCTTGGGTTCGCCGTCCGCCACGACCGGCAGGTGCCGGTAGCCGCCCGCCGACATTTTCCCGAGCGCAAAAGCCAGCGGGTCCATCATGGTCACGGCTTCGGGGTGACGGGTCATAAACAGTTCGACGGGCTGATCCCGGAAGTGCGCCGACCCCGCCACCTTGGTTAGAAAATCGCGTTCGGTCAGGATGCCAACGAGTTGGTTGCTCGCGTCGGTAACCAACACCGCACTGACTTGCTTGGCAATCATCTGCTGAATGACGTGGCCCAACGTTGCCGTCACGGTCACGGTCACCGGCAGCTTCGGCTTCAGCACCGCAACGGGTTCCGTCATCAAGCTCCGCTCAACGCGATCCGAGGCCACGGGCCGGTCGATCGCGGACAAGTCAAACAGGCACCACAAGCACGTCTCCGCACCCATCAGGTTGCCGTTGTGATTGCAGACGGGACAGATCATTGCGGTTGCAGAATGTGGGCATCGGAATGAACAGGGGACCGAAAACAAAAGCCTCAAGCGACGCTGCCGTTGCTTGAGGCTTTTCTATTCCGCACGGCACAATCCGCAATCACTCGACGGTCCAAATATCTTCCGCCTTGAACAGGTCGTCCATTTTGCCGGGGCCTTTCTTGGCGATCGCGTCCGTGACTTGCTTGTCGATTTGCTCGTCGAACGTCGGCTTTTTCACGGCCCGTAAGATGCCAACGACTTCGGGGAACTCCGGGTTCGTCATGCGGCTCAGCAAGTTCGCCAACGTCGGTTCTTCAGCGGTTTCGTCGTGAATCAGCAGGTCGTCGATGGCGCAGTCCTTGCCGATCTCGACGACTTCGGGGGTCAGGCCGTTCAACCGAATCCCCTTGTTACGGTCCTTGCCGAAGATCATCGGCTTGCCGTGTTCGAGGTACAACAGGTGATCGGACTTTACCGTGCGGTCGGTGGCGTAGGCCCACACATCGTCGTTGAAGATTTTGCAGTTCTGGTAAATCTCCACGAACGCCGTGCCCTTGTGGGCGGCCGCGCGTTGCAGCACCATGACGAGGTGTTGCACGTCCACGTCCACCGTTCGCGCCACGAACGTGGCCTCGGCGGCGAGGGCCACGGTCAGCGGTCGCATCGGCGTTTCGACCGACCCGGCCATGCTCGTTTTGGTCTTCGTGCCGGTGCGGCTCGTGGGCGAGTATTGCCCCTTCGTCAGGCCGTAAATCTCGTTGTTGAACAGCAAGATTTTGAGATCGACGTTGCGACGCAACACGTGCAACGTGTGGTTGCCGCCGATCGACAGCCCGTCGCCGTCGCCGGTGACGACCCAGATTTGCAACTCCGGGTTGGCGAGCTTGAGGCCCGTCGCAAACGTCGGCGCCCGCCCGTGGATCGTGTGGAAGCCATACGTGTTCATGTAATACGGGAACCGGCTCGAACAGCCGATCCCGGAGACGAACACCATTTTTTCACGCGGCACGCCCACCGTGGTGAGGGCCTTTTTCATCTGCGCCAGAATCGAATAATCCCCGCAGCCCGGACACCAGCGGACGTCTTGGTCCGTGGTCAGTTCCTTCGTGCTGAGGGTGGGAAGAGAAGTCGCTGCAGCGGCCATGAGAGGGTGTACCAGTAGTGGAGTTTATAGCGTTATGAGGAAGCCAAAGCCCATGCACGATCGTGCATGGGCTTCCGGGGTGTTAACCAATCATTTGTCCAATCGCCGCTTCAATTTCACTAATCAGAAACGGCTTGCCTTGGATCTTGTTCAACCCCTCGGCGGGCGCGAGGTACTTGGCCCGCAGCAGCCAGCAGAGTTGGCCGCTGTTGAGTTCCGGCACCAAGATTTTCTTGAACCGCTTCAGCACCGCTTCGGTGTTCTTGGGCATCGGGTTGAGGTAGCGGAAGTGGGCTTGGGCGACTTTCTTGCCCTGCTTGCGCGCACGCTCCACGGCCGTTGTAATGCTCCCGAAGGTGCCGCCCCAACCGATGACCAAGAGGTCCGCGTCGGCGTCCCCGGTCACTTCGAGTTCGGGGATCACTTCCGCGATGTTTTCGATCTTCTTCCAGCGGACGTGAACCATGTGTTCGTGGTTCGCCGGTTCGTAGTTGATGTTCCCCGTCACGTCTTGTTTCTCGATGCCACCGATGCGGTGTTCGAGACCCGGCGTGCCAGGAATGGCCCAGGTGCGGACCAACAGTTCGTCCCGTTTGTACGGCAGGTACTTGGCCACGTCGCCGGTGCCGTTTTCGTGCCCGGCACCCGCCCAGCCGTCGCTGTTCGGCTTGGTGGGGTGGGTGATTTCGATCTTCGGAAACTTCGCCATGTCCGGGATCATCCACGGCTCCGACCCGTTGGCGAGGTAGCCGTCCGAGAGCAAATAAACCGGGCACATGAACCGGGTCGCAAGGCGAACGGCTTCATAGGCCATGTCGAAGCAATCGCCGGGTGATTGCGGCGCGATGATTGCTACGGGACATTCCCCGTTCCGACCGAACATCACTTGTAACAAGTCGGCTTGTTCAGTCTTCGTCGGAAGGCCGGTACTCGGGCCACCGCGTTGGATGTTCAGGATCACCAGGGGAAGCTCGGTCATCACCGCCAAGCCGACCGCTTCGGCTTTCAAGCAGATGCCGGGGCCACTGGTGCCCGTGACGCCGATCGCCCCACCGAAACTGGCACCGATGGCGGCACCACACGCGGCGATTTCGTCTTCGGCTTGCATCGTCTTCACGCCGTATCGTTTCATGTCCGGGTGGGCGAGTTGTTCCAGAACGGAACTGGCCGGGGTGATCGGGTAA
>JANLRE010000627.1:0-1270 GCA_031368205.1 Fimbriiglobus sp.
GGGAAAATCAAAAGTCCAGAACACCGAAAGCTCAGAACAACGAAAGCCCAGGGACGATCGTCCCTGGGCTTTGAATTTATTACCGGGACTTCAGCGGGAGTTCCGAATTAATCGTCTCGTTGTCGTGGTGATGCGAACTCCCGTTGCGGCTGGGTTTCGCGCCGATGAGAATTTCAGGCTCCTCGGATGAGTCGTCGCTATCAGGTTTTCGGGACTTCTTTTTGGAGGTGCCTGAAACAAGGGCTTTGCGAACCCGTTCTTCCATGATCTTGCCGGGCTGAAACGTCACGACGTTCTTGGCTTCGACTTGAACTTCTTCGTTAGTCCGTGGATTCCGAGCGCGACGCGGCTTGCGGGTTTTGACCGCGAACACGCCGAAGTTCCGCAGCTCGATCCGCCCTTCAGCGACTAAGGTTTCAATAATGGCGTCGAACGTCCATTGCACGATTTCTTTCGTCTGGAGCTGGGTTAAATTGGCCCGCTCGGAGATCTGCTTGACGATTTCCTTCTTGGTCACGTTGGCGATCCCCCGAAGGTTAATGCGACCGATTTCTCTTCGCCTTGAATCAATACAAGTCTAAGACTCACAACAACTAATGTCAAGCGGATTGCGAAGCCAAGCAACAGAGATTGGTCAGCGGATCAGGATTCGGACGCCTGCCATGCACAACACGAACACCGTTGACAAACCGAGAATCCACTCCGGGTTTTGCCCGACCGTGGTTGCAGCGATTTCCACCGAACGGCTGATAGTAACACCTGGACGGCTCTGGCGCAACGATTTTCTCAAACCAATTCTCAGGGCTTCAAAGTGGGCTTTGCCAATCGCCCAGTCGCGGGCCAACAGTTGTCGCTGGGTGGGCAGCAGCATCCGGAACACGGGCAGGATCAGCGGTTGCTTGCCGATCGCGGTAACCCGAGGTGCCACGTCTTGCACTTCGCCCCAATTCAACCCCGGATGATTGCTAGCGGCCCGGAATGCCGTGATCGCTTCCAACAGCGCGAAGACCCGCCCTGGCGTTTCGGCTTTCTCCGACGGGTTCGCAAAGAACGGGCGGAGTTGGTCCCACGCCTGCATCAATCCTCGCAGTGCCACCAACTCACGGTAAGCCAAGCGGCGGCTTTCTAAGCTCATGCCAACCGGCACGATCGGTGGAACGACTTGCGGAATAGAAATGGCAGGAAGTTCTGCGTCGAGAGTCGGTGTCGCCGTTTTGGCGACATCCACTTGTTGGAAGCGAAATGTCGGCAGCGGGGGCAAATCTTCGGC
>JANLRE010000653.1:0-6100 GCA_031368205.1 Fimbriiglobus sp.
CTCGACCACGACCTACAAGATCGTGTCTCACAACGCGGCTTGGTAGATGTGCAGAAGGTCGGCTTCCGTCACGGGGCGGGGGTTGAAGCGTGCCGTCCACTGTTGGTTGGCTTCTTCCGCCAAGATGGGGAGGATACTTTCGCTGACGTTGCAGTCTTTCAACGAAGTCGGCAAACCCGCCGCCCGCACCAGTTGTGTCACTCGACGGGCGAGAATTTCCGACGCCGGTTCGCCGTTGGCGTGCTGACTCGGCACTTGCAACTTGGCGTACAGGGATTCCACCGCCACCGCGTTAAAGCGAATCACGTGCGGCAACATCAAGCCGATGGCGACGCCGTGGGTCATACCATAATGGGCCGTCAACGGGTTCGCGCAACTGTGGCAAACGCCCAGCATCGACGCTTCAATCGCCATGCCGGCGAGGTGCGCGCCCCACTGCATTCCCCCGCGCGATGCCAAGTCGGCGGGGTTGAGCAACACTTGCTCGAAGTGTTGCTCCAGATGTTGCCATGCGGTCGCGGCGAACACTTGGGACATCGGGTTCGCTTTGGTGCTGACGAACGATTCGATCGCATGGGCCACGGCATCAATACCCGTGACCGCCGTGACCATGCGCGGTTGGGACACGGTCAGTTCGGCGTCAAGAATCGAGACGCGGAACGCGGCTTTCTTGTCGCCGCACGCCATCTTCATGTGGGTCGAATCGTCGGTGATGAGTGCGTAACTCTGGGCTTCGCTGCCGGTGCCGGATGTGGTGGGCACGCCGATCGACGGCAACATCGCCTTGGTCGCTTTGCCATGCCCCCGGTAGTCCGCCATCCGCCCGCCGTTGGTCAGGATGAAGTTAATCCCCTTCGCGCAGTCCATTGAACTGCCACCGCCGACGGCCACGATCATGTCAATTCCGTTTTGTTTGGCCAAAGCCACCCCTTGCGTGACTTCACGCTCCGTGGGGTTCTCTTTGACGCCGTCGAAGGTGATGACGGCCAACCCGGCTTCAGTCAACACCTGTTCGGCGCGTTGTGGGTGCCCGGCCTTTTCAAGGCCGGGGTCCGTGACCAACAACGCCCGGCTGCCACCCAATTCACGTGCGAGTTCGCCAAGTCGGTTGAGGCCACCGACTTCGATAATCACCCGCCCCAGGGGTTGGAAATCAAACGACGGCAGTGGGTCGCGGTTCGCGCTGGAACTGGAGTGCCCGTTGGCGGTAGAGGTGCGTAAAGAGATTCCCTTCATGCGGCTGGTCCCACGTCAAACGGTTAGTCGGCAATGGCCCGATGTTCAGGCGTTCGATGTGCGGGCACGCCATCACATCGGCGATAAATTTCGGGTCTTCGGTCACGGCGGTCGCGGCCAGGGTGTACCCGATCCGCTTCAGCACGTCGGCTTGCGGACATTCTACGACGCTGGCATACGGGAACAAAAACTCTTTGTTGGCCAGCGGGTGTTCCGGCGTGTCGCAATAGACAATCGTCGGCAACAGGTAGGCGATGCGGCCCTCTTTCACCAGCCGGGGCGTGCCACGAATTTGCTGCGTCACATCGACCGCACCGGGGGTTTCAAGGGACTGTGTCACCAGGTTGTCAATCGCTTCCGCAACTTCCGGCTTGGCGAACGCGCTGATCTCGCAGTTCGGGTCGTCCCATGCCCGAGCCTTCACCTTCGCCAATCGTTCCGCCAGTGCGTGAGCAATCTTCTTGCCGTTGCGTGGCGTCCACACTGCGGAGGCATTGACGCACGCCCGGCCACCGTTGGCCGCGATCGCTTCGATCATCATGTCGAGGTGTTCTTCGTAGTTGTCCGCTTGGTCCTCGCCGAAGATGATCTTGCTGTACCCGGTCCCGTGAATCTCCACACGGTGGTCGTTCTTGTACGGTGCCATCGTGCGGTCGTCGCCGAAGGCCATGCTCCGACCGCACAGCCGCAGGATGTCCGCCGACCCCGCGTGGTCGGTCGGCAAGAACCCGAGGAAGTGGGCGGGCAAACCCGCCTTGATGAAGCACTGCATGACGCGGAACGGCGTCCACGGTTCTTCCCGCCCCGGCTTGAGTAACAGCGGTACTTTGAAGGCGATCGTCGGCACCCACAGCGAATGCACTCCGGGCGAGTTCGATGGCAACACCGCGCCGAACACGTTCGTCGTCGGGTAGAACGCCTGCATCCGCCCGCCGGTCGTCGTGTACCCCTTGTCCAGGGCTTCAACGTCCAGCCCGCGGGTCAGCCCGCCGATCACTTCTTCGATGTTCGAGAAAACGTAGTGAACCTTCAGGGCGTTGCGACGGCAGAACACCATCGGCGAACCCGTCGTGGCCGAGAGGTTGCGGACGTAGTCATCGAACGTCAGTTCGACGTTGCCACACGGCACCGTACCGTTGACGAAGTAGTCCGCTGCCTTCTTGTAAATCTCCAGGATGTCGCGGATCGGGATCGCCATCAACTCCTTGTGCGTCCGCTCCATCATGCCCAGGTCGCGGGCGATTTGACTGCCCGTGACCTGGCTCACTTCCGCCACCGGCTCCCCAGTCACGTGGTGAATCAACGTCGCCTTTTCGAGGCTGGTGTACGGCTTACCGAACCGCAACGCGGGGATCTGAATCATGGAGATTTCGCCTTTTTCTTGGGTTGGAGAACCGGCGTTAACAACTCGACCGCCCACTCCGCGTCACCCTTACGAAGCGGCGGGTCGGGCGGTTGGTCGTACCGCAGCTGTGGGCCGTAGTTAACATCATCGTAGACGCGGTTCAGACACTGCTGGAGCGATAAGAGCACGTCGGGAACCTTGGGCACAATTGGAATCGGGATCGCGGGAAGTGGGTCTCGAACCGAGAGCGCCCAGACCGCTGTTTTGGAAGCACTATTGGCCTTGGCGATCAACACGTAGTAGTCCGCAATCGGTGGCCTGGGCCTTCCGAACGGCATCCGGTCGCCGTCGCGGAGAAGATCAATTTCCACAAGGTTAATGTCAGACCCCAAGTACTCGCTCCGCTTAGCGAGATACTTCGTTCGGCCGTCACCGGCGGTCTTATTCGACGGGCTGAGCAGTTCAATCACGGTGACCACGCGGCGGTTATTCTTGTCAACAATTTTGACATATCGCCGCGTTTTTTTGTGCTTCGTGCGGTATAGTGTCGTCTGCGTCGTCGGCTGGACAGCAACCACCACCACGCTACGATCGCTCGGCGCCCTTTTCGCATGGCCGCCGCCGTTTAGCACTGTGACATCGGGTTTGCCGATCAGTTCTCGCTCGTCGTCGGCTTCATCTTCGAGCCAAATGTATTCATCCAACTGAGCGAAATAGCCTTCTGGCAACTGCGGGTTGAGTGCCACAACCATGTTGTAATTCATGCCGCTATGCACCCCCGGCCAGAAGCCGGGGTCTTCGAGGTACGGGTCCATTCCGGGAAACGGTGACGGCATTATGTGACCCTACCCACGTTGGCGGCGACCACGGGCCACTCGCAGTTACTACTTTTTAAGCAGGTATCGACACAACAACTCGTTCGCCCAGAGCGTTCTAGGGGCGTCCAGTTGGGGCACCGGAGGTTGATCGTAGTGGAGTCGTGCCTCGTACCGACCGTCGTCGTAAATCCGGTCGAGACAGGCCTTGAGATCCAACGGAACAACTTCGAGGTCATGTCGGATCGGCACGGCGAACGTCGGTATCGGCTCCTGAATCGTGAACGCCCAGACCGACGTCTTGGGCCGTCGGTCGGCGGGCGAGACAATGATGTAGTAGTCCGCCACCGGTGGCCTCGGTCGCCCGAGAGGCAGTCGGTCGCCGTCTCTCAACAAGTCGATTTCGATCAAGTTGGTCCCCGAGGCCAAGTATTCGTTTCTCTTGTGGAGATACGCCTCCCGGTCAGGGCCTTTCGATTTGTTGGACGGACTGAGCACTTCAATTGCGGTCAACACGTCCCGGCGGTCGCGGGCTTGAATCAGCACGCGACGGAATTTGTGAAGCTTGCCCGGAAGCAATGTCACCTCCGCGCTGGGTGCCGGGAGGAGGGCCGTGGTACTGCCCAGTGATTTCCTTCGCGTGATTGGCACGCCGGATTCCGATACAAAAACGTCCGGGTTACGCCGTTGAGGTCGCTCGTCCGTGTCGGTCTCTTCGACACGGACGTATTGGTCGATTTCCGCGAACAAGCCGTCAGGTAGCACCCGATTGAGCTCCGCCTGAATCGCGTAGATCAACCCGTGATGGACCCCGCCCCAACGGGTCGGGTCTTCGAGGTACGGGTCCATTCCGGGGAACGGTGATGGCATTTCGCGGCCCTCCCATCGTGTCGAATCAATACACGCCGACGACGGTGCCGCCGGCGAGTTCGGCGAACGGGCGGACGCCACTGACGCCGTCCCAGGGGTATTTGTCGAACGGCTTTTCGCGCTCGCCTTCGTCCCGTTCGGGGAACCGGGGAACGAAGAATTCTTTCGTCAGCGTCGTGAGTAAGACACGGCCCGTCGCACCATAATCGACGATCTCGTCGAAGTTGTCCGGGTTCACGACCTGGATCACGGCGCGGGGTTGGGGGGCGTAGTAGCTGATCTTGAAGCCGTCCTCCGGCCCGATTGGTTTGGAGCAGGCGAGGCCCATGAGCGTGTTGCCGTAGGTCGGAGTCATGTACACGTCGCCGTTGTCGAGCATCTCTTCGTAGGCTTCGCGGGTGAATTGCGGTGTGAACTCCGTGCCGCCGCTGAAGATGCCGGTCATGCCCACAGACTTGATCGACCGCAGCCCGCCGGGGGGAATCGGCTTGCCGAGTGCCCGGTACTTGTCTTCCAGCCGACCGGCACGCAACGCTTCGTCGAACGCGGCGAGTAGCTTCGGCGTGGTAAACATACACTTGATGTCGTGGCCACCGGCCAGCACGGTCAACGATTGGTCGATGCAGTGGTCCTTGTAAGCCTGGGCTTCGGCGATCTTGCGTTCCTTCAGGCACTTCACCACGTAGCGCGGGTCGAGGTCCACGCAGAAGCAAATTCCGCCCCGGTATTGGGCCAAGTGTTCGATCGCCAGCCGCAACCGACGTGGCCCGGACGGCCCGAGCATCAGCCAGTTGGACCCCTTCGGGAACGAGGCGTCGGGTAGCGTGTCCGACATCATTTCGTAGTCGATCTTGTAGTCGTCGATCACGATCCGCGACTTCGGCAAGCCGGTCGTGCCGCCGGTTTCAAACACGTACACCCCGCGGTCGGCGTAGGCCTTCGGCACCCACTTCCGCACCGGGCCGCCACGCAGCCAGTCGTCTTCAAAAATCGGGAACTTCTTGATGTCGTCGAAGCTCTTGACATCCTTCAACGGATCGAAGTTAAACGTCTTCGCTTTCTCCAACCAAAACGGCGTACCCGTCTCCGGGTTGAAGTGCCACTTCACGATCTCGACGAACTGGGCGTCCAGCTGAGTCCGCGCATTCTTCATGCGTTCTTCAAGCGTCGTACCAGTCAGCGGTGTGGGTTTGCCGGGTGTATCACGCATGGGTCGGTTCTCGGGAGGTCGTTTGCTCAGTCCGTTACAACTATCACTTTAGGCGCGGTGGCTGGCGGGTGTCACATGGGCGTGGGGAAAACAAAATGCTGCTGGTTTTCAACCCCAACGGGGTTGTTCCCTTAGTCCAGGGTTGCGGGCCGCAGGTCCGTTACCCTGGGGGCTGCACCCATTGCCGGGTAGCATCCTCTGCGAGCCGGTTCCCAGGGTTTCACCCTGGGCTAATGGAACAACCCCGTTGGGGTTGAAAACCCGTTATCGCCGTTACTTCTTCGGTTCGAGGGCGTACAGCATGTTTTCGGTCATCACGTACAAGATGCCGTTGACGACCACAGGAGAACTGCGAATCGGGGCGTCGAATTCACACTTGCCGAGCAAATATTCTTTCTCGACGAGGGCGCGCTTCGCTTTCAGCTTCTTGTTGAAGTCCTTGTTGTCGGTCGCGTCCGGGATGTCGAGTTCGTCGATGACCGTCGGCGTTTTGCTGTGCTTGAACACGAACAAGTCGCCGCTCTCGGAGGTCACGTAGATCTTGCCATCGACGTAAATGGTCGAACCCCACATCGCGCCCTTCATGTCGTACTGCCAGAACTTCTTGCCCGTCTTGGCGTCCAG
>JANLRE010000665.1:0-1537 GCA_031368205.1 Fimbriiglobus sp.
ACGACCTGAAGCCGGACGCACCCAAGGAGTTTCGCGGCGACTTTAAGCCGATTAACACCAACGTGTCGGGCGTACAGATTTGCGAACATATGCCGATGCAAGCCAAGATGTTCGACAAGCTCGCCGTGGTGCGGTCGCTGGTTTCGGTGAACGAACATAGCGATTCGCTCGTGATGACGGGTTACTCGGATCGTGAAAATAAACTGCTGGAACACCCGTCGTTCGGTGCGGTGGTGTCGAAACTCCGTAGCCAGTCCACGAACCCGGTGCCGCCGTTCGTCAGTCTGCGTGGCATGTCGCGTGGCACGGAACCCGGCTACCTGGGCGTAGCCCACCGACCGTTCACCCCGTCTGGGCCAGGGAATGCGAACTTGCGAATGGCCAACGGCATGACGGAACAACGGATCGACGACCGGCGAACGTTGCTCGATTCGTTCGACGACACCCGACGCGAAATCGACGCCACCGGGACGATGACGGGGATTGATTCCTACACGGAACGCGCGTTTGAACTGGTGACGAGCGGTATCACCCGCAACGCCCTCGACTTGAAAAAAGAAGACCCCAAGACGCTGGAACGCTACAAGGGTGTCGAGCAATTCCTGACTGCCCGGCGGTTGATCGAAGCGGGCGTCGGGTTCGTCACGCTCAGTTACGGCGGTTGGGACACGCACGGCAACAACTTCACGCAACTGAAAAAACAACTGCCAATGCTCGACCGTGGCATTGCGAACTTGATTCAAGATTTGCACGATCGTGGCTTGCAAGACGACGTGGTCACGGTGGTCTGGGGCGAGTTCGGGCGCACGCCGAAGATCAACGGCAACGCGGGCCGCGACCACTGGCCGACGGCCATGAGTGCAATGGTGGCGGGCGGTGGCATGAAAATGGGCCAAGCGATTGGTGCCACGAACGAACGCGGCGAACGCCCGAAGGACCGCCCCGTCACCGTGCCACAACTGATGAGTACGCTGTATCGCGCTATTGGTGTCGATCCGGCCGCGACCTTCCCGAACGGCAGCGGTCGCCCGATGTACATTCTGGATGACCGCGAGACGGTCAAAGAATTGCTGTAAAAAACTTGCTATAATGTTGCGTGTGACCGTGCGTTCGACCTGCCTCCCCGTTCTCCTCTGGGGATTTCCCTGATGCGATTTGTTGCAATTGGTCTGAGTCTGTTGTTGTTCGTGCCAACGGTCCTGGGGGCTGATGGCTTGACTGCGTTCCCGCCAAAACTGGCCATTCGGGGTTCCGACGATGCGCCCCAACTTTTGATAACGGGCGGCACTGCCGATCAACTGGTCGATCTTTCGGGGTCCGCAAGTTACGCGGTTGTCAACTCGGCGATCGTTCGTGTCGATCAAACCGGGCGGGTTTTCCCCCTCAGTAATGGTACCACCGAAATCAGAGCGACGGTGGCAGGCAAAAGCATCGCGGTGCCGGTCACGGTCGAAGGAATGGAGACCGCCCAGCCGATCAACTTCGCTAACCAAATCGAACCGATCCTTACTAAACTAAGCTGCAACAGCGGCGGCTG
>JANLRE010000671.1:0-12065 GCA_031368205.1 Fimbriiglobus sp.
TGACCGCGTCACTCTGGACCGGCGAATCCGAAGTTTTGGTAATTGTGGCCAACCTATCGGAAACGGAGTCAAAATCCGTGTCGTTGAACCTCCCGAAAGGATTGACCGGCGACCTCAAACCCGCATTCCCAGCACGACCGATCAGTTTGAAGTGGACAGACGGAATGCTAACAGGCGAGATCGGAACGGCCGCCGTCCACGTTCTCCGACGCTCCACACGCTGACTCAGGTTGAATTTCTGCCAACATCTCCAGAACTCGCTTCACGGAGGACTTCCTTGATCCGCATTTTCGACTCGTCTGGCAGCCGTACCGTGGTCACCCTGGACGTTGCACAGACGTACTCGCCGATGGCGCGGTCGATCTCACGCAGCTGGGTCCGGAACCGGCGGCAGGCCGAACACATCAGACGATGAACGCCGAGGGCAAGCCGCTTGTTGAGAGGGAGTGGGGTATCGAGTTCTTGGGAGGTCAGTTCCGCCACTCGCCGACAGGAGTAGATCACGTTCCTACCCGCCTTTTTCGTTCGTGGGTTCCAGGCCGTACCAGTTTTTCGTGAGACACTGCCACATACGGAGCCGCCCCCGGAGTAGCATCACCCACATGTTACCCGGCGTAATGTCGATCGCCTGACAGACCTCGTCGCCCGGTTTCTCGTCGAGATGCCAGAGCACGAATGTCTCACGCAGACGTGGCGGTAGCTTGCTAACGCACCCGTGGATGACATCCCAAAACTCCGCCCGTTCCGCGTCCGAGTCGGGGGTTTCGGTCAACCACCGTTTCGGCGACGTTCGCCATTTGCCGGACCGCCCGAACGGGTCGTGCCCTCGTTCATCGGGGCCTCCAGCAGCCCGATGTTTCCGCTCGCGGATTGTCTGCCGGAGCCAGTCGATCACCTTCCGCTTCAGGATCGCCGTGAGCCAACTCCGTTCCTTCGCCCGACCCACGAAGCCCTCCCGCCCACGCCACGCCGCGAGTAGCGTCTCCTGTACTAAATCTTCCGCGACATCTGATCGGCGCACATTTCGCAGTGCGTAACGGTACAAGTAATCGCCATGATTATCGACCCACCGCTGCGGGTCGATGCCGTTGTCTGTCAGTGGGTGCTCTTTTCGAGTTAGCGGCGTTCGCTTCATTCTCACTCCAGAATCCTTGCAGCGAATGAAAGGGGTGTTCTCAAATCAAGCAACATTTTTGATCCGATTTCAGGCTTTCAACCTGAAGGCACACCGACAACCAGTGTAGCAAACAAACTTTCACCAACTTACGCAACGCCCACCCCGTGCAATTCTGTGACGCATTAGAATTGGGTTTGGTTAATTTTTCGGGGCGGGTGCATTCTCATGGTTTTCGGGCCTGAAAGGCACGTGCTATCAGCCCAGGGCCATGCCCTGGGTGCCAGTTCTTCAGGGCCGAAAACCCGTTCCAGAAGGAGTGCAGAAAATTTTGCCAGACGCATTAGAATCAGTCGATCGTGAGTGGATCGACTTACAATCATTCTGAAACTTTCCCGCCACATCGACACGCATTCGGGACAACGTGGTGGCATTACGGCTGTGAATCGACCTGTGGTGTGTAAGGGTTGGGCGAGGAACTCCGACAAACATTTGCGTCATGTGGGACGGACTGCAGGTTGCATTTTTGCGCTTTTGTGGACTCCTATATTAACTACCCCGTGTACCGACTGAGAGGAACGATCATGCTGCGGACACTATTCGAGCGTGGTGCAGTGACTGTTGGCATCGTCGTATTCCTTCTCACGTCGGGAGGGTTGGCGATATTCGCCCAACAAAAAGCAGCACCGAGGTCTGCCGTTTCAACCCCGCCGGAACTCGGGCGTGTCGCGTTCCTGCGGGACTATGCTGTTGCGAGCAGAAAAGCGAAGACGGACAACAAGCCGCTGTTGGTGTTGTTCGACGAGGTGCCTGGGTGTGCAACTTGTACTGGCTTCGGTAGCGGGCCGTTGTCGCACCCGATTGTTGTGTCGGCTGCCGAGTCTGAATTCGTACCGTTGGCGGTGTTCAACAACGTGGCCGGTCAAGACGCCGAGGTACTGAAGGCTTTCAACGAATCCGCGTGGAACAACCCGGTGTTGCGGTTCCTGACTGCGAGTGGCGTAGACCTGATTCCCCGCAAGGACGGCGACTACAGTACCGCGTTCGTCCTCACGCGAATGGTCGCAGCGCTGGAGACGGCCAAGAGGCCGGTGCCGATCTACCTGAAATTGGCTGTCGCCGAGTACGCCCCGACGAAGACCGAGACGGCGGTGTTCGCCATGTCCTGCTACTGGGAAGGGGAAGCCAAGCTCGGCGCGTTGGACGGCGTCATCGGCACACGAATCGGCGAACTCGGCGGTTCCGAGGTTGTGGAGGTGACGTTCGATCCGACTGTAATTGGGTATAAGTCACTGGTCGAAAAGGCGTCCGAGTTGGACTGCACTCACAAAGTGTTCGCCCACTCCGCGACCCAGTTGACGGTTGCGAAGGGAGTGGTTGGCAACAAAGCCGTGCAGTCGGACAAGCCAGTCGATACCCGGACGCAACAACAGTACCACCTAGCCCACTACCCGGCATACTACTACCTACCCCTCACCGCAGCCCAGGCTTCAAGGGCAAATGCGGCGCTGGCGAATAGGAAGTGGCCCGACGAATACCTATCTCCGCACCAACTCGAACTCAAGAAGCGATTCGGCACACTCTCGGAGACCGAACTGAAAGCCTTGAAACAACGGACGCCGGATCGCACGCCGACCGGCGTCGTGAAATACGCGGAGGCAGTCCGAGCGGTTTTTGAGCCGTGAGAAGTGATTCCACTGTAGTATCCTCGTGTCCTACTTCTTCGGGGTTTTGCTCCGTTCTTGGAAGTACACCACCATCCGTTGTTCGTATTCGGCCATGACGCTCCCCTTGGCTGGCAGTGTTGAGATTGCGTCGAGATAGGGGCTGATGTCCGCCTTGGACCAGTCAATGATGTTCAGGGCCAGGAGTGTCGCCGGGGAGTGATGTTGAATCAGCTTGATGAGCGCCGCTTGGCCTTTCGTGGTGTGGCCGGATTGGAGCAGGGTCCATGTCGCCATTGCGACCACCTCACCGCACGAATCGGTTAATGCGGTTTCGATCACTGGCAGCGTCGTGGCGTCCGGTTGACCGAGCATAAATAGGCCCACGATGCCCCAGTAACGCAACCCGGAATCGGTCTTGGTGAGCATTTCGATGAGACGCTTGGTGTTATCGGGATTCTTCGCCAGTGCCAGATCAGCGGCGTCAAGGTAAGCGGGCAAGACGTACAGCTTCGGGTCACGCACCATCTGGTAGAGGGTCGTCTTGTTTTCCGTCGCCCGTCGCGCCCTCTCGGCTTCAGGCATCAGCCCGGAATCGTGAACCGCCAGTTGCCATTCGCGGAGTTTCCCACGCATCGTTTGAAGTGTTTGCTGATGCTCCGGTTTGTCGGCGAGGTTTACGACGTTATCCGGATCGCCTTGCGTGTCGTAGAGTTCTTCAACCGGCTTGCGTTCAAAGAACCGCCCCGTCACGTCGTTGGTGCGTTTCTTTAGGTAGGCGTCTTCCCAAACTTTCGTAGCCTCCATCTTCCAGAGGTATTCGAGGTGCTGCCCCCAGGGCACGTAGGGCATGTAGTTCTTGATATAAACGAACCGCTTGTCACGAACGGCGCGCTGGCTGTCGAACCGTTCATCCATCCGTTCGCGGAAACTAAAGACGTAGGGCGGTTCCGGTTCCGTGTTCTTGCCCAGGAAGATGTGCCCTTGCATGACCGCCGGGATTTCCGCACCCGCCAAACTGAGCCAAGTTTTCGGCATATCAACAAAGCTAACGAGTCGATCGACCACGCCACCCGGTGCCTTCGTCGGCCACAGGCGCTTGTACTTTTCCGGAATGCGGATCACGAGCGGCGCGTGAACGCCGCTGTTGTAAAGGAACCGCTTGCTCCGCGGCATCACTCCGCCGTGGTCGGAATTGAAAATCACGATGGTGTCCTCGGCGAGTCCGGCTTTCTCTAGGTCTGCGAGTGTTTTGCCGACCTCCGCGTCCATCGTGGTGACGGCGTCGTGATACTTCGCATAGGTCTGGCGGATGCCTAACTCATCGGGATGGTACTTGGCCAGCGTGACATCTTGTGGCGAGTGCTTGGTTTTGGTGACATCACCCTGCGCGGAGCTTTCGTGCGACGAGTTGAAGTTGATGACTTGGAAAAACGGTTGACCCGGTTTGCACTGCTTCCAGGCGTTGGCTGCCTTGCTATCCCAACAGGCATCGTCGGGCCGACCACCGATGTTGTAATCCGTCTTGCTATGGTTCGCGGTGTAGTACCCTCCCTTCCGCAACTCGTCCGGATAGTAGTGAATCAAATCGTGAGGGATCGGGTACCGACTCCGCATGGGTTGCGTGCCGGTCGAAACGGCGTTGACGCCAGTGATCCAGGTGCTGCGCGACGGCGCACAAACGGGAGCGCTGGCGTAGGCATGGGTGTAGCGAAAGCCTTGCTTTGCCAGCGCGTCAATGTTCGGCGTCGTCGCCTCACGGTTGCCGTAACAGCCGAACCAGTTGACGCTCGCGTCTTCACAGACGAGCCACAGAATGTTCGGCCGTATGACAGTGGGTTCGACGCCGTGTGCATTGGCAACGGAAAAGAGCAACCCAACAACGGCGAGTCGTGTGATCGGCAGTCGCGTGTTCATGATGACGAATTCCTGACGCCGGGAGTGCCAATGCATCCTTTACTTTTCCGCGAGCGCCTTCAGGTTTGCAAGACCTGTCTCGAAGTCTTTGCCGACGAGTTTGTCCATGTTCAGGAAAACGCTCACGAGCTTCCCGATAAACTTGTTCGGCCCGTGCATATCCCAAGTGACTTCGGTCTTGCTTCCTTGACTGTCCAGTTTGAATTCCACGATACAGTTGTTCTTGAACGGCTTCTCAAAATCGAGTTTCATGAAGACTGCCGATGGCCGCCGAGTATCCGTGATCTCCATCCGGCCTTTGCCCACTTTGCCGTTGCCTTCCCATTCATACACCGCACCGTTGCCTTCGGGTGGACCGCTGTAACTTTTCTTCATCGCGGGGTCGAGCTTGTCGTAGGGCGACCATTCCGCCCATTTATGCAAGTTGTTGATGAACGGGTAAATCTCGTCGGCTGGAGCCTGAATGATCGTGCTCCGTTTCACACGGAACACATTCGGCTTTCGACTGGCGAGAAACAATAGGACCAGGATGTCGAACGCAATGAATGCGATGAACGCCAGGATCGAGATCGTTAGTAAATCCATTGGGATTGCTCGGAGTTGGTGTTGAGATCACAACTGTTGCCCGTTGATACTCGATCCCCGTGCCATCAGCAAGCCGCTTACCGCCAACCTCGACAAATTCCGTTGGAGGTTAGCCCGAAAATTGGTTCCACCCACTCTACGACTGCGCGCCCGTTTATCGCGGGAAAGCCCCATGTCGATTCGGACCAAGAAAACAAGTGTTTTACAGGCGAAAATGCGATCCCGATTCAAGTGCCCCCGGCAGGATTCGGACCTGCGACCCTCGGTTTAGGAAACCGATGCTCTATCCCCTGAGCTACGGGGGCAAAATGCTGGAAATTATAGTGTTTTATTGGTGTAGCCGAATCTCCTTTACTTCTCGCGTACTACCTTTATACTACTTCTAGGTAAGTTGCCCCCGTCGGTTGCACCCGACGGAGGCGACGCAACTCCAACCAAGTACGAAGGAGTCACGCCATGACGATTAAGTCTACCGGAAAAGCCACGTCTCGGAATGCGAAATCTGCCGAAGATCGACCCAAGAAGCCTTACGCTGATTTTCCACTCACGCCCCATGCCAGTGGGAAGTGGCAGAAGAAGATCAACGGGCGGATCTATTACTACGGTCGATGGGGGAGCATGGTTGACGGCAAAATGACGAGGCTACGGGGCGACGGCTGGAAGGAAGCCCTTGCCCTTTATAACGACGTACATGAAGACGATCGGGCGGGGCGGGATCGCCGAGCGACGCTTGTGGGTGGCGAATTAATCCAACTCAAAACCGGCACCGCAGCTCTCACCGTGGCGGACCTCTGCAACCGATTCCTGACCGATAAGAAGCGGAAGATGGACGCTGGCGAATTAACGTCCCGAACGTTCGCCGAGTACAAACTCACGACAGACAGGCTCGTGAAAACGTTCGGCAAGGTGAGGCCGCTAGAAGACCTTGGCACTAACGACTTCTCCGGCCTGCGGAGCGACTTGGCTACACAATTCGGCCCGGTACGCCTCGGCAACGAAATTCAAAAGATAAGGACTGTATTCAAGTACGGCATTGAGAACGGGCTGATCGAAAAGGTCGTCAAGTTCGGGTCGGAGTTCAAGAAGCCCAACAAGCGGGTGGTACGTCAGCACAAAGCCAAGATGGGCAAGAAACTGTTCGCCGCCGACGAGGTCCGAAGGCTGATCGAAGAAGCCCCGGTCCCGCTGAAGGCGATGGTGCTACTCGGCATCAATTGCGGGTTCGGTAACGCCGATTGCGGCACGCTCCCGTTGACCGCCCTCGACCTGGAATCTGGGTGGGTCGAGTTCCCCAGGCCGAAGACGGGGATCGAGCGGCGGTGCCCCTTGTGGCCCGAAACGGTCACGGCTTTGCGAGCAGCAATCGCCGAGCGACCCACGCCGAAAGCCGAAGCCGCGACGGGGGCGTTCGTCACCAAGTACGGCAACCCGTGGGCCAGCGAGGGGTCGGCCACGGCGGTGTCGCACGAGTTTGGCAAGTTGCTCCGTCAGTTCCAAATTGATCGTTGGGGAGTTGGCTTCTATAGTCTTAGGCACACGTTCCGCACGGTCGCCGACGCCACCAAAGACCCGAACGCGATCCGGACCATCATGGGCCACACGGACGACGCGATCGACGCGAACTACACGCACGGCATCGGCGACGAGCGGTTGCGGGCGGTGACGGACTGTGTGCGATCTTGGGTGTTCTGTGAAACGGAAGGGGGTGCGTCGTGAATGTTACCAAATTCCGCGAAGCATCCAAAGCTGCCGAGTTGTGGCTAAACGCCGTACAGATGGTTGTGAAATTTGGGGAAGAGGGTGCCGTTGGCCAAGCTTACAAGTTGCTAATGCCGTCGGTCGATAGTGGTATAAGTTTTAATCTCCACGACTCCTATTTCAAGCACATCGAAGTGCTGGATGAAGCCAACACGGATTTAACGGCACTCAGCGACGGACCTGTGAAATGGGATCACGGTCGTGGGAGTAGCGCAGTGGCACGTGTTCCGTCGGCAGTATACCCACACACCTGGTCCAACGCCCACGAAGCAGCGACGGGGGTCGTAGGATTGGCGATGGAGCTACTTGTCCACCCGTTGGAAGGTATTTCCGATCGGGATGAACAATGGAAAGCGGCAACAGAACTTCTGGCAAGAGGGTGCGAGGCGCTGGTCATGTCGATGGACGAGGTGGCTGAGCTACAGGAACGCATTCGCTGGGAACGTGCAAAGTATGATGTAGTGTTAACGTCGAGGGCACGTGCGGTAGCATCTTCACAGTCCACTGGTACCTCATCAATAGGGTACTCATCAAGAAATGGACAATTACCGAACGAGAGCAAAGTTTGTGAAGACGAAGTGCCTGCTGCATATCGAGAAGGAGGCAAAGTAGGTGGCAAAATTTTGACAGCCAATTATCTTGCTAGCGACGATGGAGATTGGAATTTACTTGCACCATATCTAACTCGCAACTTCGGTCCCGATAAGACTCTGACGGATCGTATTCGTATCGGCAAGAATTGTGTGTATTTGTATGTCGAGGTAGCTGCTCTGCGAACGAGTAAGACTGCGAATGCGAGTAAAAAGGAGAGGCGGAATAATAAATGAGCCTGTTCCGATAGGAAAACTTTCCTGCCACTCGGAAAAGTAAGATGATTTTAGTCGCAAACCCCAGTAAATACTGGGGTTTTTTCGTGTGACGATCGGAAAAGTTGTTGGGAAGTTTTCCGGCCTCTGGCAGCCTTTAATATTCGCGTAACGGGTTATTGAGAAACGTATCCGAACGGGAGTAAACGTTATGGCAACTTACGGAGTTAAAGACCTGTGTGAACGATTTGCTGTCGGAGAGCACACGGTTCTCGGATGGATAAATCGGGGTGAGTTGCGCGCAATTAATGTCAGTCGAAAGGTAGGTGTTAGGCCGAAGTGGCGCATCACACATGATGCGTTAACTGCCTTCGAGTTGCTGCGGACAGCCCAACCACCAGAGCCAAGAACAACGCGAAAGAGACGCAAAGTCGCAAGTGACGTGACCCTGTACTACTGACCCAAAAAGCTAAACCCACCCGGCACTTCCTCGGAAAAAGTATGCCGAATGGGTTTAGGAGGAACAATGCCAAGTATACCTAAAAAGTTGGTCGAAGAGTGCGCGGCTGACTCCCCTGGGAAGAAAAATACAGGGGGCGGAATTGTCAACGCCGTCGCCGATTTCCTTCAAGGCTACGTCGTCCTCCCCCGTGAAACGCTCGTCGTCATCGCCGCCTGGGTCGTCGCCTCGTGGATGATGGACGTGTGGGATCGGTTCCCCCACCTCGGGGTCACGAGTCCGGAAAAGCGGTGCGGGAAGACGCTACTGCTTCGGCTGATCGAGCAGTTGGTCCGCAACCCGCGCAACACCGCGAACATTTCCCCCGCCGCCATTTACCGGCTGATCGGGAAGGAGCCGCTGACACTACTGTTGGACGAGGCACAGTCGTTGAGCCGACGCTCGGAATCGTCCGAAGTGACCCGCGAGTTACTCAACGCCTCGATCGACAGAAATGCGAAGGTGATCCGGTGCGGGGGAAGCAAGCAGGGTCACGCGGTCGAAGAGTTCCCGGTGTACTGCCCGAAGGTCGTGGCGCTAATCGGGCGCCTCGATGCCGTTCTCGCCGACCGCTGCGTTCCGGTGCGGCTGGAGCGAAAAAGCGGCGGGGACGAGGTTCTTCCGTACCGCTCCCGAAAGGTCGAACCACTGGCGGCGGAGGTTCGCAACCGGATCGAGAGTTGGGCCGGAGAGAACCGCGAAGCCGTCCAAAGCGTGTTCGACAAGCTGGAACCGTTCGACATCGAGAACGACCGGATGGCCGAATTGCTCATGCCCCTTCAGTCGGTGGCGATCATTGACGAGCAAGTGAGTGGTCCGATAGTCGAAGTGGGCGGAGTAGGCGGAGTAGGCGAAGTAAAAAGAGGTGACACGGAGAAACGGCCCCTCGTCGTGTTGCGGCAATACGCGCAAGGACTGGATGAAAAAGAAAAGAACGAAGGGCAAATTTCAGACGGTGTTATGCTGCTTGCTGCGATACGAGACATCTATTGTAAGGGTGGGCCTCCACCAACGCCGAACGCATTTATCCCGACTGATAACTTGCTATGTGTCTTGGTGCAGCGAGACGAAGAACCGTGGGGTGATTACAACCACGGCAAGCCGATTTCAAAGCAGGCGTTTGCGAACCTATTGAAAGAGTACAGTATCAAGTCCGAACGTGACGTGAAGCAAAAGCACCGTGGCTATTATGCCAAGCAATTTGTTGAAACGTGGTCCAGTTACCTACCTCAGGTCTCACCACTAAAAACTCCGCCTACTTCGGCTACTCCGGCTACTTCGGCTAACCCTGGTCGGGCCAAGTCATCGCCCGCATCAAGCAAACCAACGACAACGAAGGCACGCAAAGAGGCACTGACGCCTTTTCAGAAAATGCTTCAAGAACGTGAACGTGTAGCACGTCTTGAGGAGGGCGACCAATGACCTTCCTCGAATTCGTCGTGTCAAAGGTTCTGGGCACAACGGGAAACTACCGCACGTGCCCCTTCTGCCACCACCGAAACAAGTCATTTGTAGTCAAACCACCGGACAAGGCCGGAATTGAAAGGTGGAAGTGCTGGCGCTGCCCGGAGTGGGGCGACATGAGCGACTTCATCAAACTCCACCTCGGCGTCAAGGACTACGGGGTGCGGCTGCGGATGATTGCCGAGTACCGGACGGAGTACGACGCCCTGCCCGCCGATCGCCGGGTGTCCCCCACCTATTCTTCTTCCAGGGGAGTCCAAGCCGAGATGCGGGTAGCAATCGAATGTGCGTGGGGTGAACTGACTGGGCAAGAGCGAAAGGCGATGGCGGACGCCAGTGACGTTGCGATGTACTTGGATGACGCACTGATGGGTTATGAATTGGCCTTCCAGGTGCTCTACTTGTCACTAACCGACGACCAGCGCACGGCGTTCAAGTCGGCCTGTCTGATCGCCGATCGGTTCAACGTTTACGTCCTGGGGCTGGCAATCTACTGCCAGGAGTTTGAAGAGTGGGTCCGTGAAACCGACTGCCGCTACGTCATCGAATGCAACTCCACCGACGACTACCACCGAGAAGGCTGTGATGACGCCGGGTGTGACATGAAGGCGTGTCGTGCCGCCCGCACGTTATCACCATTAACACTCGAAGCCCTTGTAGCCCGATGGGCCTTGGCAGAGAAAGAACGTGAGAAACAAATGCGCGAGAATGCCACAAATAAGCGCGAGGAACAAAGACGCGAAAATGCCGCAAAGAGGCGCGAAGAACAAAGGCTCGAAAAAGCCGCGATGCGGGAAGCGGTCGAATTAGCGTTCGGGAAGCTGACCCTGCAAGAGCGACAGACGATGTTGGACCTCCGACACGTTTTATGGCTCTTGGATCGGCCAATCCCTAAGGGTTCGCCGTGGGGCACGGGCGGTTTTTTGGAACTGTCCCCCGACCAAAAAACGACTTACACAGATGCCATTTTCATCCAGATTAAGTTATACGTCCATATGTCTGACTTATCCGACTACTGCTGGGAGTTTGGCGCAAAGGCGTAAATCGGGACTCGAAGAAACTCTACGTCATGTCCGCCGCCTACGACGCGGCTTAGAACGAAATCGAAAAGTTATAATAAGTAAAACCGATCAACCGTTTGAGGAGGTGTCATGCTACTACCGTTTAAGAAGCCCGAACCGGCCCGCGATAGCCCCGAAAAGGGTGTGTTATCCCCAAAAATGGAAGCCGCTGCCCTGGCGATGGCAAGGGGGTGCAACTTACGCGACGCGGCGAGGGAGAGCGGCGCCGGGGAGCGAACGATTAAGACGTGGACCGCGACATCCCCGGCGTTCACCCGGCGTATCGCGGAGCTACGCGGGGAGATGACCGCGAGGGCACTGGGACGACTGGTAGACGCCATGACGAGTGCCGCCGACACGCTCGGCTACCTCTCGCGGAAAGGGAAGTCCGAAACCGTTCGTCTGTCGGCCTCACGGACCGTGCTCGAAATGGCCACGAAGCTACGCGAGACGTGGGAACTGGAGCAACGAATCATCGCCCTGGAGAAGGCGAAGGGAGCCAAGTCATGAGCCTGGAAGCCCGGTTGCGAAAGTTAGAACAAGCCGCACCCGTTACCCCGAATATGCCCTGGTCGGGCGGCTGGTCGGCACTGTACGACCCGTCGAAGCGGTCGCCCGACGACGCCGAGTTTTGGGCGCGAGTGGAGCAACCACGTCCACCTATCGACATTGACATCGCAGACATCCGCATCGCTGAACTACACGCTTCGCTTGCTACGGCCAAGAGGGGTGACGAAGCGTGACGATATGAAGCGATAAGCAAAATTTGGTAGTGGCTGAGCAGTGTGTTTATCGCTGTTTCAAAACTGTGGGCCGAGCCATTCCGCAATAGCAACACACTGCTCAGCCATTACCAATGGTTGAAGGTGAGACATCCCGACCACTCCGGGTGCCGTGATATGTGGTAGTAGCCTTGTTATAATTGATTGCTGTTTTCGGACTATTGGCAGAAGCATTGTGAAACTATCGCAATAATGATAGGCCACAACCCGAATTTCATTCTTGCGCATACTACTGGGACTGGCTATGGTTGTCGGCAATCCCAGGAAGTCCCACCCATGAAAACACCACCAGCCGAATACCGCTACCGCGTCGTCGCGTTGACCGGACGATCGCTTGGCCACCAGCGAACCCGCCGGTGTACCCAACGTGGGCGGTGGCTGTCCCGATCCAACAAAGCCCTTTCCAAGTCCGATC
>JANLRE010000677.1:0-2323 GCA_031368205.1 Fimbriiglobus sp.
CGCTCAAGGCCATTTTCCGCGAGTTAATCAGCGGTTGCCGGGCGTTGCAACGGGTCCAACGGGTAGCGTTCCTCGGGCCAGAGTACAGCTATAGCCACTTGGCGTCACTCGAACGATTCGGTGAAGCGGTCGAATTCGTCCGTGTCGGTTCGATCCCCGCTGTGTTTGAAGAGGTGAGCCGCAAGCACGTCGATTACGGACTCGTGCCGCTCGAAAACTCGACCGATGGCCGGATCGCAGACACCCTCGATTGCTTCGTGCGGATGCCAAATATCAAGATCTGCTCCGAGGTGCGGCTGCGAGTTCATCACAACTTGCTGTCCAACGCGGAGCAAATGGACGTTCGCCGGGTGTACAGCAAAGCCCAAGCGCTCTCACAGTGCCGCCACTGGCTCGGCAAGAACCTCCCGCACGCCACACTCCACGAAGTCTCCAGCACCGCCGATGCCGCCCAACTGGTCAAAACCGACCCCAACGCCGCCGCCGTCGCCAGTCGTCAAGCTGCGGTCCGTTACGGCTTGCGGGTACTGTTCCCCAACATTGAAGACCACGCACAAAACGAAACCCGGTTCGCGGTGATCGCCCAACACGATTCGACCAGAACCGGCAACGACAAGACCGCGATGATGTTGCAAGTGTCGCACACCCCCGGTGCCTTGGTGGACGCCCTGTCCATTTTCAAAGCCAACAAAATCAACCTCACGTGGGTCGAGTCCTTCCCGTACATGGAAGCCAAAGGCGAGTACATCTTCTTCGTCGATTTCGACGGCCACGCCGAAGACGCGAAGGTGAAAAAAGCGATCAAGTCACTCGAAGAAATCTGCGAAAGCGTCCAAGTCCTCGGCTCCTTCCCAATGGCCAAGGCAATGGATGAGTGAGGTGAACGGCACGGCGTAGGCGTGCCGTGTCAATCAGGCTCGTGGGCTAAAGTTCAACGCTCGGCCTGTGTTACTTACGATCCAAGACCGGCGTAGTAGCATCGACTTGCGGTTGGTTTGTATTAACGATGGCGTGCGTGGCGAAATCCACCTGAACATGATTTGTTACTTCTTGTTCAACGACCTGCACCGCGACCGTGATCTTGTCACTAACCACGCTGCGAGTTTGGAATGGGGCAAACGTGTAGTGCTCCATCTCGGCAGCGATTTCCGGATCGTAGTTCAGCGTGAGCGGCACCTTCGGGCGCACGGTGGACCGTGTCACGAATCGGCCCCATGAAATCTTGTCTGGTTCCATCGTTATTCTCCTGGGAAGACGCGGAGGTAACATTCGCCACCCGGTAACACCCGACCGCCTTCCTTCATCCGAAATTGATACAGCCCCGGTGTCGGAAACGGAACCCGCTTCAACACCACGACATCCTCGATCACCGCTAATTCGTTCTCACAGTAGACATCGAACGGATCACTCCAGAGCCAGAGTCTGTTCTTCTTCGGTACCAGCAAATCAAGTTGCCACATTTCAACAACGCAATGGTAATCATCCTGCCCGCCGGTCAACTGATAGTACAGGCACAACTCCGGTGTGCCGAAGTCTTTCTTGATTCCGACCGGCATGAACACATGGTACAGCGGCTTGCAGATTGTCCACCAGTCGAACAGGAAATTCGGTGCGTTAGGTGGCTTGTCGATGGACGCATCTTCACAGGCAAAGAACAACACCAAACTTGGGCAAGGTTTGGAATTCGGCATCCGGTTTCTCCGTGTTTGTTGAATTCTACCCGACCCGTCGATCGAAATGAAAGTGCCTATTGTTGTAAGCGGCGTATTTTCTGTCACCTGTGGCATGTCGTGGAAGTTCATGCGGTCATATACTGACCATTAGCCACTAACCACTCCGACGGTGTGAAGGACTACGTTGCTATGATTCTCGTGATTCGACCGGAAGCGACCCTCGAACAGATTGAACACATCGTTGAGCGGGTCAAAGAACTCGGGTTTACGCCGCACGTTAGCCGTGGGGAAAGCCGGACCATTATTGGCGTGATCGGGGATGAGCGGAAACCGCAGGCGGATAACTTCTCGGCGATTCCGGGTGTGGAGCAAGTCCATGCCATCCTGAAGCCGTTCAAGCTCGCCAGCCGCGAGTTCAGCAAAGCGGACAGCATCGTTTACGTGGGCAAGGTTGCCATCGGTGGCGGCAGCTTGGCCATGATCGCCGGGCCGTGTGCGGTCGAAAGCTACGAGGTCATGGACATCGTAGCGAAGTACGTCAAAGCCGGTGGCGCGAACATCCTGCGTGGCGGAGCGTTCAAGCCGCGAACCAGCCCGTATGCCTTCCAAGGGATGGGCGAAGACGGCCTGAAGATTCTGCAAGAGGTCGG
>JANLRE010000705.1:0-2390 GCA_031368205.1 Fimbriiglobus sp.
CGCCAGCATCGGAGCGTCGGGGTCGGCCCAGTCCGCGCCGTACTGCGGGCGTCCGAACGGCTCGACCACGGGTTGGGCCGCTGCGGTCGGGCACGCGCGGACGTGCTTCGCAGGACGCTGAACAGCCAGGTCGAGCAGTGCCTTCCGGCTTGGTCGGGCCGGTTGACGCCGCACGTGCTGCGGCACTACTGCGCCTCCTCGCTGTATGGGGCCGGGATGGACCTCAAGGCGATCCAGGAACTCCTGGGCCACCTGTGGCTGGCGACGACCTCGGGCTACATCCACGTCCGCAGCGACCACATCGAACAGGCCTGGATCACCGCCAACCGGCGGGTTCCAACCGATCATTATTAATCGGAACCGATAACCACACCCGGCGTGAGTGACAGCCAACTGTCACTCACGCTGGTTCGTTTCGTTCGCGCTCACAACTCCTGTTACGTCAAAATCGCTTTCACGACAGTTCCGCCGTGGCTGATGGGCACCGGGCGGTTGGTTTGATCCGGCACGGTGGCTTCGGGGTCCACGCCGACGAGGTGATAGACCGTCGCGGCAATGTCACCGGGGGTGACCGGGTGTTCGATCGGGAACGCTGCGGTTTTGTCACTCTTGCCGTGGACGTATCCCGACTTCACGCCGCCACCAGCCAGCAAGCAAAATCCGCACTGCGGCCAGTGATCGCGGCCCGCCTTATTGTTCACGCGCGGTGAACGGCCCATGTCACCTTGAATTAGAACCAACGTGCTTTCCAACAGGCCGCGATCGTCGAGGTCTTCGATGAGGGCCGAAACGGCTTGATCGAGGTACGGCAGCAGGATGTTCTTCAGCATCCGGAAGTTGTTTTCGTGCGTGTCCCAGTGGCCGTTTCCCTGGGCCGCTTCGGTGTGAACGGTCACGAACGTGACGCCCGATTCTACGAGGCGACGGGCCATCAACGTGCTGTTGCCGAATAGGTCACGGCCGTAGCGGTCGCGGGTCTTCGGGGGTTCTTTCGAGAGGTCGAACGCATCGCGGGCTTTCGGCGACGTGAGCAAACTGAAGGCTTCACCCCGTTTGGTCGTGTAGTTACTGCTCGAACGACTTGCGGAAATTCGGACCGCATCGAGTTCAAGTTGCTCCATCAACGACCGACGTTGATTCAGCGCATCGAGCGTCAGCCCGCCATCGAACTTCGGCAATTGCGGCTCACCTTGCGGGCGATGAACGTCGTCGTAAAACCCGACTTTCTCGGTCGCCCATTTGGGGTCACACGTGCTAAAAAGCGGATCGTACTTCGGGCCAAGGTAACCACCATATGGCCCCGCTCGCCGCAAGCCCTGGCTGTAACCGGGGGACGCGGGCAGCATCACGTACCCCGGCAATTCTCGGGCATGACCGACGCCCAAGAATTGGCACACGCTCGGAATGCTCGGGTGATTGGTCGGCTTAGCGTAGTAGTCGATCTGATCTTGGCCGCCGGTGTACCCGGTCATCACCGCATACGGGTTGTGGCTGTTGTAGCCGTGCGAGACGGTGCGAATGAGCGTCGTTTTATGGAGTAACTTGGCCAGTCGCGGCAAGTGTTCCGTGCAGCGAATACCCGATAGCGAACTCGCAATGGATGCGAACTCGCCGCGAATTTCAGGGGGTGCGTCCGGTTTGGGGTCGAACGTGTCGATGTGGCTCGGCCCGCCAAACAGATCGATCAGAATCACCCGTTTCGCAGGTGCCGCAGAATCCAAGTTTGGGAGTGAACCCGCACTCGCACCTTGTGCCGCAAACCCGGAAAGCATGGCAAGCGAACCGGCACGCAACAGGTCGCGGCGGGAGAGACGATCACAGGCCGTCGAAGTATGACCCAAAATGCGGAGCATGAGAGAGGCCCCGAAAACGAGAGGAAACGATGGCGGAGGGAGGCCGATCCCTATCGTGCCTGCAAGAACAATAACCGACAACCCACTGAGACACAAGTGTCTTATCGCCGATCATGGGTCTGGCAAATTCTTATTGCAAGTGATTTCTGTTGGTTTTCGGCCCTGAAAGGGTCGTTCAGTCAGCCCAGGGCGAAGCCCTGGGAACTTAGGTCGAGAGGATTTTCCGTCCTGAAGGGACGGCTCATGCGGGTGTGTATCATCGGGATTGAACGGTAAAAACTGGTCCAAAAACCTGATCGTTGCCCGGTCCCAGGGCATGGCCCTGGGCTGACAGAACGACCCTTTCAGGGCCGAAAAACCGTTGATGACCGAGTGCCCGAAAAATTTACCAGCCCCCACATCATCATTTACGATCAGCTTCTAGCTAAAACCGACGGATTACTTCACGACGAACTTCAACTCGACGGTTTTGCCGACGATCGTTTTTTGCACCTGCTCGAACACATCAATCTCAAAGGGGCGCCCGACGCGGTTGCC
>JANLRE010001138.1:0-1334 GCA_031368205.1 Fimbriiglobus sp.
GCAAGGCGATTTTCTCCGCGAACACCGGGTCACCGACCGGCACCCACTCCCGCCGAATGGCGATACTCAACAGCACTTGTGTTGCGAGAAAACTAACTAATCCCACGACAACGGAACGGCGCGCACGATCAACCGAGCCACGACCATCAGGGAGTGGCCCAACCTCCCGGCGAACGAATCGCTTCCGCACGGAGCGGGAAATCGCGGCTCGAATACTGGGAGTCACGTTCATTATCTGTCCGCCGTTGTTCGCATGATCGGCACGATCGTTTCACTGCTGAGGCGGTCGGAGAACGCTTCGGCGCCGGCGGCGAACATGTGGTGCGAGTCGTAAAAGTGGTCGTCCGGCAACCACTCGCGGGCGTTCACGAGCGGAGCGTTGAACTCCGCGCTCGTCGTGTTCAGGAACGTCATGAGCCGATCGACGCCCGGTTGCGGGAACCAGCTTCGGAAGTCGCTCCCCTCGGGCATCAGCACCATTCGCACCGGGATGTTGCGTTCGCGGCAAAGAGTCAGCAATTCACGCAACGCCTTGCAAGCCGGTCCGCCGGGGTGGTAGTTCGCTAGCATCGGCACGTATTCCGCTTTGGCACGGGCGGTGCCGGTGGCCAAGAGTTCGGGCGTGATGTTTTGGTTCGCCGTCGTGCCCCAACCGCTTTCATCGGCACCACGGCTCCAATCGAAGCGGACTTGCCACGGCAACCAACTCGGGGCGATCCGCGACAGCAGTTGAAACCGCAACGTGTACGCCGGAATCAGCACCGACTTCCACCAGCGTTCTTGCACAGCACTTCGATCAAAGCCGTTGCGAATCACGGTGTCGCGCTCGGAGTACGTCAGCCGGTCCGCGTAAAGCCAGTGCCGTTCGATCGGCCCGCCGTGCCCGTCCGCGATCATCGACGGCAACACCTCTAAGAACAACAAGTCCGGCTGAATGCCATCGTTTAAGAGCCGTTTCAAGTAGACCAAGTGCGTCACCGGCCCGGACGCGGGGACACCATAGTTGAACGCCACGACGGGGCGCGCGAGTTCGGCTGTCAGTTGTTGTTCGATCCGCTTGCCATGAAACGCCAACCCGGTTCGGGAGCTACCCAGCATCAGCACGGTCAGCGGTCGCGGCTCACCAGAAGGGAAGCGGCGTTGCAGTTTCACGAGTTTGTCGCCGTAAAGCGGGTCACGAATTCGCGGGTAAAACTCCGACGACACCCCGATGACACACTGCACGACCGCAAACAACACGAACCCCCAAAGCACGGCGGCTTGCGCTCGGTTCCGCGTTCGGGTGTTCATCCGTCGTACCGCCTCTTTCTGTTCTTGTAGGTCGTGGTCGAGTC
>JANLRE010000748.1:0-2641 GCA_031368205.1 Fimbriiglobus sp.
GTAGGCTTGGGGCATCGTCACATCTCCGGCGCTCGGCTGATTCAACACGGTTTTGACGGCGTTGGTTGCGACTCGTTGCCAGCCCAGACCGCGAAACCAACGGTTGTGAACATGCAGCACGAACCGACTACCCGGCTTCAAAATCCGGGCGACGTGCTGAACAACTTTGGCCCGGTTGGTTGCGTCTCGCACCATGCCGAGGGTACTGAACAGACAGGCGGCATAGTCGAAGCTCGCGTCTGAAAATTGTTTGAGTTCGACGAGATTATCCGTTTTCCATTTCACAACAACATCCGCTTTCTGGGCGTTGATTGCGGCTTGGGCCAACATCTCGGGTGAAAGATCGACACCGACACAATCAAAGCCGCGTTGGGCAAAGTGAATCGCCAATCGCCCGGTTCCACAGCCTAAATCGACCAGCCGACCGGGGTGTTCAAACACGGCATCGCAGAAAGCGATGTCGGCTTGGGCAAGGGGGGACGCGGCCATTTGGGCGTCGTACCCGCGCACCATGTCATCGCTATTGAGGTAATCCCAAAGCCCGCGATCGACGCCAGGTGGGAGTTGCCAATCGGGAATCATCAGTAATCACTCGTGAAGCCGCATTCGCGGTGTGCGATACTCGTTGTAAGCTGACATTCCCGACGTGGACATAGTGACAGGAACCATGCGATGCTACCCACCGATGTCCGAATCCGCGACGTGCAGTTGTCCTACGAGGATTTCCTCTACCGGACGCCGATCAAGTTCGGCGGCGTGGCGCTGGACCGGGTGACGCTGTTGAACGCCACCCTCGCGGTCGAAACGGCGGCGGGCTTGGTCGCAACCGGGTTCGGGTCCATGCCGCTTGGCAACGTCTGGGCGTACCCGTCGAAGGCGTTGAAGTACGACGACACGCTACTGGCGATGAAGCAGATGGCGGAAAAAGTGGCGACCCTTTACCGCGATTGCCCGCTCGCCGGACACCCCATCGACATCACGCACACGCTGGAGCCGGAGTTCTTCCCGGTGGCCACGAAGATTACCAAGACCAGCGCGGAGCCGATGCCGACGCTCGCCATTCTCGTCGCGGCGTCGCCGTTTGATGCCGCGCTGCACGATGCGTTCGGGAAAGTCCACCAGCGAAATTGCTACCACACTTACGGCCCGGACATGCTGCGCAACGATCTGGGGCACTACCTCGGTGCGGAATTCAAAGGCGAGCGGCTCGATCGCTACATCACGCGGGAGCCGGTTCCCTCCTTACCGCTGTACCACCTCGTCGGGGCGCTCGATCCGCTGACGAATGCGGAAGTCCGGGTGCCATTAAACGACGGGCTGCCGGAAACGCTCGGCGATTGGGTGGTCCGCGACGGGCTAACCCACCTGAAAATCAAACTCAACGGCGACGACCTGGACTGGGATGTCGAACGGGTCGTGCGGGTTGACGGGGTTGTTGATACAGCCCAACGACAACGCGGTGTCACGACTTGGTTTTACTCGCTCGACTTCAACGAACGTTGCGAGAACGTCGAGTACCTCACGCTGTTCCTCACGCGGCTGCGGCAACGGACCCCGACGATTTACAACCGGGTCCAGTACATCGAACAGCCGACGGCGCGGGACTTGAAAGCGAACCGGCACAACACGATGCACGCCGCTGCGAAGCAAAAGCCGGTGGTGATTGACGAATCGCTGGTTGACCTCGAAAGCCTACAACTGGCCCGCGAGATGGGCTACACCGGTGTGGCGTTCAAGGCGTGCAAGGGCCAAACGCAAACGCTCCTGCTCGCGGCGGCGGCCCAGAAGTACGGACTCTTCCGTTGCGTGCAGGACCTGACGTGCGTGGGGGCGTCGCTGATTCACTCGGCGAGCATCGCGGCCCACATCCCCGGCGTCGCGGCCATCGAATCCAACGGTCGGCAGTACTGCCCGATCGCAAATGAACCCTGGGACGCCCGTTTCCCAGGAGTCTTTTCCATCCACGACGGCACGATGAACACCGCAATCCTGAACGGCCTCGGCCTGGGAGCGGTGTAAGTCCGATGCTGCGACGCCGTTCCCTCGCTTTACTCCTTCGGCTTCGCCTCCACCAGCGACTTCATGCTCGCGAGGCCCTTCTCGAAGTCGCCGCCGACTAACTTGTCAATGTTCATCGCCAGGTGAAATGCCTTCGACATGAAGTTGTTCTTGCCGCTCATCGCCCACTTCACAGTGGTGTTCGATCCATCCGGCTTGAACGTATAAACCGTGTCGCACATCGAGGCGAACGGCTTGACGAACTCCAGCTTGATCCGGATCATTTCGTGCGGCTTGCTCTCGAGAATCTCCATGCGACCTTCGCCGACTTCACTGTTGCCGACCCAAGAATAGACGGCACCGACTCCCGACGTCGGGCCTTCAAACTTCACCGTCATGTTCGGGTCGAGCTTGGCCCAGGGCGACCACTGCTCCCAGTTGTGGAAGTCGTTCACCAGGGCGAACGGAGCCGAGGGCGGCGCGGCCATCATCGCCGACCGCTCGACGCGGTAATCCTCGCGCTGCAACATCACGATCACGATGAGCGCGATCGCGATCACTGCGAACACGAGCAGCATCTTCTTCAAGAACGAGAATCGGCGCGGAGCAGGGGCACTCGTCGCGATGGGGGCGGCAATGGACA
>JANLRE010000772.1:0-5814 GCA_031368205.1 Fimbriiglobus sp.
GGATTCGCAACAATGCCCGTGTCACCCACCCTAGCAACGCTGGGGTACATCTTCTCCCCCGATCGTACCCAGGTGTTGATGATCCACCGTAACGCCAGACCGCACGATCCGCACTTCGGGAAGTTCAACGGCATTGGTGGCAAAGTCGAACGGGACGAAGACATCGTCACCAGCTTTCGGCGTGAGGTGCGTGAGGAAGCCGGGATCGAATGTGGCGAGTTGCATTTAGCGGGAACGATTAGCTGGCCGGGGTTTGGCCGGGACGGCGGCGGCTGGTTCGGGTTCCTGTTCCGTGTGACCCAATTTTCCGGCACGATCTTAAAATCGAACCCCGAGGGCGAACTCCACTGGATTCACGTTGCGGATGTGATGACGCTGCCGATGTGGGAAGGGGATCATTACTTTCTGCCGATGATTTTCAACTTGTCCGCACCCACCTTTCATGGCTTGATGCCTTACCAGAATGGCCGCCCCATCAGTTGGACTTTCACCAGTTTGCCACGCTGAAACGACAGGCTTCATCCTGTGTGCTATGGTTGGTTAACGCCATGCCCAGAGTTGATGGCCCGGATTGGTGGTCCCTGTTGAAATATCCTACTGTGGCTGACCGCGACTGCGGCCCTGTCAGGAGGCTTGACTTGCCTCGTATACCGTCCCAACGCTCCTCGCGGGTTCTAGCGGCGCTGCCGTTTTTACCCGAAGCCGGTGCGGTGCCGTTCCCTGGCTACCGACTCTTGCGGTTACGGGGGCGTGGCGGCTTTGCCACCGTGTGGGAAGCGACTTCACCGACTGGCGAACTGGTCGCGTTGAAGTTCATGTCCAGTGCCACGCAAGGCACTCAGGGCACGACTTCACGGGAATTACGGTCTCTCCAAGCGGTGCAATCGCTGAGTCACCCGAGCCTGTTGCGGATTCGCCAAGTCTGGTCGCTACCCGGTTGCATTGCGATTGCGATGGACCTCGCCGAAGCGTCGATGTTGGATTTGCTGGAACTCTACGTCGATGAGTTCGCCCGGATGATCGAGATTGAGCGACTCTGCCATTACATGTACCAAATTGCGGTCGGCCTTGATTTCTTGAACGCCCGCCGACACCGAATTGACGGGAAATTGGTCGGGCTTCAGCACGGCGATATTAAGCCGAACAACATCTTGCTACGTGGCGAAGAAGCCCAGCTTGCCGACTACGGATTGGCAACGCCGACGACGGGTTCGACGACCCCATGCCCGCGGCACGGCACGGCGGAATACTGTGCGCCCGAAGTGTTTCACGGCAACCTGTCCGACCGCAGCGACCAGTTCAGTTTCGCCGTCACGTACCACGTTTTGCGAACGGGTTGCTTCCCGTTCCCGGCGCCGCCGGTTGAACGCGAGCAGTTACGGAATTACACCCGGCCCGAGCCGAAACTGATCGCACTTCCTGCCAACGAGCGAACAATCCTCAGCCGTGCGCTGAACCCAATTCCACAAGACCGCTTCGCCAGTTGTGTGGAGATGATGAACTGCCTGCTAACCATCAACAACTTGCAAGTCATCCGAACGGACGACGAGGGACAAAATTTCAAAGTCGTTCCAGTTTCACCCTCCCAGTCGAGACGATTTCGGTAACCCGGATTCGCCACCACGAATCACACGAATCCGACGAATAAGATTTGACACCCAACGAGTTGATCGCAGGCCAATCGGACTTCAACAATAATCCAAACTGTCCCAAGTGACCCTAATTACCTTCGTCTGATTTGTCCTATTCGTCCTATTCGTCTGATTCGTGTAATTCGTGGTTCAATTCATCAGCCATGAGACGACAATTTCATGCTCAAGCCGTTCTTCACGATTGCCATGCTCGCTCCCGGACGGCAGTTGACGTTTCGCCGTGTGGCCGTGGCGCACACGCTCATCGTTGCGGCGTTGTCGTATGCCGCCGCGACTGCCGAAACGGGACAAGTGCTGATGGGCGTGGGGTACGCGATGTTGTGCCTGGGCATCGTCGAAGGTGCGGCCCTCATCGGCTGGCGATTGACGCAGTTGCCCAAGAGTCAGGCGCTCGAGTTTTTACTCACCTCACCGATTGAAGCGAAGCGGCTGTTCTTCGCGGAATCGCTTGTCGGGGTGTGCCGCTTTGCGCTGGTCTGGCTGTCCGGGTTGCCGCTCGTTGGTGGGTTGCTGTTCACGGGAATCGTAGACCCGCAAGACCTGATGCCGCTATTTGTCCTGCCGTTCGTGTGGGGAATTCTCGCGGGGGTTTGCCTGACGGCGTGGGTGTACGAACCCGTGATCGTCCGACGCATCGGGGAACTGTTCGGCATGGCGAGTGTGTTGGTTTATCTAATCATCGGCGTCCTGGCGGCGGAGAATTTACTGGTCTGGTTGGCGAAGTTACCGCCCACACTCGGGCAACTGATTTACGACTGCGTGAAGTTCCTTCACAACATGAACCCGTTCGGGATCGTGCGCTACTGGTTCTCGTCGGATCGGGTCGATTGGATTGCGTGGGAACGGTTCGAGTTGCTCAGCCTGTTTGCGTGCAGTCTCATCACGGCTGCGGGTTTCCGGGCCGCGTTTCGGTTGAAGGGTCACTTCCACGATCGCCACTACAAGCCGATTGATTCGAGCCGGGAATCGCAACTGGAAAAGATCGGTGACAAGCCGTTGTCGTGGTGGGCGGTACGGCGGGTGATGGAGTATTCCGGCAAGGTGAACCTGTGGCTCGCCGGTGGGTTTTCGCTCATTTATGCCGCGTTCATCGTTGCGGGTGACGACTGGCCGTCGTGGATGGGCAAGCTCGTGTTCTTACTCTTAGAAAACTGGGGCGGTGCGCCGGCCATTGCGACCGCCCTTGCGGTGTTGGCCTCGGTCCCGGCGGCGTTCCAGTTCGGGTTATGGGATTCCACGACGCAGAACCGTTGCCAGCGGTTGGAACTTTTGTTACTGACCGATTTATCCAGCCGGGATTACTGGCACGCCTCCCTACTCGCGTCCTGGAAGCGCGGTTGGGGTTACCTGTTTGGCTCCAGCGTGCTGTGGCTGGCGTTGGGCATTTCCGGGCGCAACGACTGGGTCGATGTCATCGCCGCCGTGCTGGGCGGCGTGTTGATTTGGTGCTTCGCGTTCGTCGTCGGCTTCCGGGCCTTTTCGACCGGGAAGCAAAGTAGCGGAATCTCGTCGCTGCTCACACTCGGCGTGCCGATGATCCTGGTTGGCTTCTTAAAGATGGGTTGGGTCGATGCCGCCAACTTCCTACCACCCGGACTCGCGTACATGCCGCTCCGGAGCGGCGTGACGCTGTCGTGGTTCGTCGGATTCACAGTGATTGCCGCCGCAATTCTCGCACTGACACGATTGGGGCTAACGAATTGTGATGCCAACCTGCGCAGTTGGTACGACCAAAATCAGGGCATGAAGTCGGCTGATTAGCACTGCTATCGCTTGTCATCGCCCGGATAAATCCCCGGTTCCCGCGCCGCAGTGACACCGCGTTGTCGTTCCGGTTGCGGTTCGAGCCGCTGGTACTCCGAGCAGCGTTCGTGATCGTCGTCCTCGTAGTACGAGTCCATCATCCGACACCCCGGCCCACTCCCAACCAATCCAACCACCACGCCCAGCCCGCCCAATCTCGAAACGCGATTCATCACAATCCTGCCTTCAACAAGTAGGTGACCCCCCATTTCGTCTCCGAGCAATACCCAGCCCACCCAGTCCCGTCAACGGCGACCGAGCGGGATTTAGAACAAGCGTGTTGTAAGCCACAGCGATTCCTGTGTGATGGCGGATAGAATGCGAGGAACATTCCGGTCAGGAGCCAATCATGAACAGGGTCGTCGTCGAGCAACGGGTTGGTGGCGCAGGAGTTCTAGAACTCACGTTGCCGTTAGGTGTTGATGAAGCAGGCCGAGATGTCCGTGTCACGATCGAACCAACAGTCCGCAGGGACAAAATGACGCCGGACGAGTGGCGTTCCTGGGTGCTGTCGATCGCGGGTTCGTGGCAAGGAGACTTCGAGCGTCCCTCACAGGGCGACTTGGAGGAGCGGGAGTCATTGTCGTGATCTACTTACTTGACACGAACACCTGTATCGGTTGGTTGCGCAACACCGAACCGAAGATCATCGCTCGTATTCAACAAGAGAACCCTGCGGATCTCGTGTTGTGTTCAGTCGTAGTGGGCGAGTTGGTCTACGGTGCGGAGCGAGCTGGCCCCATTCACCACGTGGCCAATCTGAATCGTGTCGGGCAACTTCGGGCGCAGTTTGTGTCTCTGCCCTTTGACGATATCGCCGCTGAAGAGTATGGGAAACTTCGGGCATATTTGGCGGCAAATGGCAAACTGATTGGTCCAAACGATTTGATGATAGCTGCGATCGCACTTGCCAACAGAGTCACTCTCATCACCCATAACACTTCCGAGTTCCAGCGTGTGCCTGGGTTGTTACTTGAAGACTGGCAATGATCGAATGCAGTCCTGTCGCCCAAAATCGCAACCCGCTCACACCAACTGATTGCCGGGTGGGTGGGGAGTGGGCATAATGCTATTGCGACTTCTTGTCGTTGATCCGAAGAACCGCGTCACATTGGCCGCCCCAGTCGAACTCCGGGGCGAATAGGGCCGATCCTATGGCGATTGATATTCAATGTCCGGCCTGTCAAAAACCCTACCGGCTGAAGGATGATTTAGCCGGCAAGCGGGTGACGTGCGGGAACCCGGACTGCCGCAAGCCGTTTCTGGTGGAGGCGAAGCCGATCAAGAACGGCACGGCGCCGGCAACCGCTCTGAAGCCGGGTGCGACGAAGCCTGGCGCGGCCAAGCCAGCCGTGAAAGCCCCTGCCAAACCAGCCGTTCCGCCGCCGCCTACCGTGGATGCGGACGCGATGGCACTGGCCATGTTTTCTGAGGAGCAGGAAGACACCACGCCGGTCGATCAGCGCACGATTGCGATGAAGTGCGAATCGTGTGAACACCTGTGGACCGAACCGTGGTCGCGGCAGGGTAAGAACGTGTTGTGCCCGGAGTGTCGGCATCGCACCAAGGTACCGGAACAGAAAAAGAAAGAGAAAGAAGACTGGCGTAAGGGTGGCACCGGCCCCAGCATGGCGAAACGGGAACAACTCGAAGGCGTCGTGGCCTCGGGGGATGCCGGGTTCGTGTCGGGACAATCGCTTCGGGAAGCCGGTCTCGGTCGGCCCGAACTGGAACCGCGACCGCTGTGGCAAAAAGTGTTCGTCGTGGCGTTCCCACTCGCCCTGATCGGCCTCATTACGTTGGCCGTGATGACGTTCAATCGGCAACGGGGTGACAGCAAAGAAATCGAGACGATGAAGCTGGCAATGGAGGACGTGCCCGGCGCGGATACGACACTGCCCCCGAGCGAAGCACCCCTCTTCCGGGCCGCCCTCTCTATTAGTGCGGGTGAGTATGCTGCCCGCCGGGAAAAGAAGGACGAGAAGGAGTTACAGGAAGGTCTGAACCACTTCGCAAAAGCCCGGCAAGAACTCGAAGCGGCCTCGTCGTCGATGGGCCGGGACATGCTGTTCCTCGAATTGGCGATGGCGCAACTGGCACTCGGCGGGGATGACGACAAGGTCAAGGAGAACCAACGGATTCGCTTCGCCCCGCAGCCGGTCGGCGCGGCGCGGGCTAAGATTAACCAGAAGACCTACGACGTGCAGGGCGAACTGAAACAGACTCTCACGTCGATGCGCGACGATGGAAAGCCTGTCGCGTTGGAAGTGCGACTTCAAACGATCCGCCGTCTGACTCGGGAACTGGCCAAGTCTCAACACGCGGACATCGCCGAGAAGCTGATTCCGGTTCTGTTCAA
>JANLRE010000780.1:0-1762 GCA_031368205.1 Fimbriiglobus sp.
CCGCGTTCTTACCGCCCATCTCCGCGATAACTTTCTTGACGAAGTTTTGCCTCCCGTGCGTCTTGGAGGCTTGTTCGTTGATGAGCAGCGCGACCTTCAACGACCCGGTGAACGCGATCAACGCCACGTCCGGGTGGTTCACCAACACGGGACCAATCTCTTCCCCGATGCCAGACAGAAGGTTCACCACGCCCGGCGGCACGCCCGCTTCCAGGAAGACCTCCATCAACTTCGCCCCGATCACGCCGGATTGCTCCGCCGGTTTCAAGATCACCGTGTTGCCGGTGACGACCGCAGCCGCTGCCATGCCGCAGAGAATCGCCAGCGGGAAGTTCCACGGCGCGATCACGACCGCGACGCCACGGGGTTCATAGAAGTAGGCGTTCTCTTCACCCGGTACATCGCGGTGCTGAGTCGGAGCAAGCTTCACCATTTCGATTGCATAATAGTCACAAAAGTCGATCGCCTCGGCGACATCCGCGTCCGATTCGCGCCAGGGCTTGCCGGTTTCGGTGACGATCCAAGCGGACAATTCCCAACGCCGGCGCCGCATCACCTCGGCAGCCCGGTGCAACAACGCGGCGCGTTCTTCAATGCTGACTTCACGCCACGAGTCAAACGCAGTCAACGCGGCCGCAACGGCTTGGTTCGCTTGCTCGGGAGTCGCCGCAACACAGCGTCCGACCAGTTGCGCCGAGTGCGACGGGTTCATCGAATCAATCAGTTTGGTGCCGTTGACAAACTGGTTATTGATGACGAGTGGGTAAGTCCGCCCAAGTTGATTGTGTACCTTCGCCAGTGCCTCCGTCATCGCGGTGCGGTTCACTTCTTGAGCAAAGTCCGCGAGCGGTTCGTTCTGAAACGGTGCAGAAGTCTTGTTCATGATCGGGGGCTTTCCGGATGATGGCGAGTGAATGACGGGTGACCGTTCGGCGGGTTCTTGCAACAACACGTCCTCGGACAAGCCCTCCGTGAAACTGGCCCGGAGGAACGAATCGTTCGAGGTGTTCTCCAGCAGCCGCCGCACGAGGTACGCCATGCCGGGAAGAAGTTGGCCATACGGCGTATACACCCGGATTCGATGGCCGAGTCCGCGCAGCACGTCCTTGATCGGGTCGGCCATGCCGTACAGCATTTGGAATTCGTACCGCCGTGGCGGGACTTTGAGTTGCTCCGCAACGGCAAGGGCGTGGGCGATGCTGCGAATGTTGTGGGTGCCGAACGCAGGCGGTAGCCACTCGTAGTTGGACAGTAGGAAGGTGCTAAGTTTCTCGAAGTTCGCGTCCGATTGCCACTTCAGGGTGAACACCGGCACCGGCCACCCGTGCTGCGCGGCGAGGACAGTTTCATAATCCCAATAAGCCCCTTTCACGAGGCGAATCCACGCAGGGCTTTTGCGAACGTTCTTCGCCCAACCCAGCAGTTGCTGCAAATCCTTTTCCGTGTCCTTCAAATAAACCTGAATCGCAATTCCGACATCCGGCCAATCGCGGAACTCCGGTTCTATCAGCACGTCGCGGAAGATCTTAAGCGTGGTATCCTTGAAGTTGTACTGCTCCATATCAAAGTTCACGAACGCCCCGTTCTGCTTGGCGAGTCGCAGGATCGGACGGAGGCGATGGCAGACGGCCCGTGAAGTTCCTTCGGGGTCGATGGGGTCGAACTGGCTGAACAACGCGGAAAGCTTCACCGACACGTTGACGCGGGAAATCGGCCCGCGATCGTCCCGGTCGATCTCCGGAACTTCGGGCCACGTGTTCAC
>JANLRE010000817.1:0-2541 GCA_031368205.1 Fimbriiglobus sp.
CCCAGGCATACAGCCTTAAATCCAGCAAAACATGTGCAAACTTTCAACAACAAATGTGACGCTAGCCCGCTTTTGGATAAACCAAACCAAGATGGACAACCGGCGAACTTCCGGTACGCTCTAGGGAATAGGGGGTTGCGACTCATGCCCGAAAAACTCAACGGTGTCGTGGAGCGGATCACGTTTCACAACCTGGACAACGGCTACTGCGTGTTGAAGGTGCAGGCGCGCGGGCATCGGGAACTGATTACGGTGATCGGGCACACGTCGCAGTTGGTCGCCGGGGAGTTTTTCGAGGCGACTGGGGAGTGGGTCTCGGACCGCAACCACGGGCCGCAATTCAAAGCGGAGGAACTCCGCACCACACCGCCACACACCATTTCCGGCATCGCCAAGTATCTGGGCAGCGGACTCGTGAAGGGGATCGGGCCAAAGTATGCGCAGAAAATCGTCGAAGTCTTCGGCGACAAAACGCTCGATGTGATCGACCAATCGCCGACGTTCCTCACGCAAGTCAAAGGCATCGGACCCAAGCGCATCGAGCGGATTCGGGAAGGCTGGCACGAGCAGAAGCAGGTGCGGTCGATCATGGTGTTTCTGCAAAGCTACGGCATCGGCACTGCTCGCGCCGTCCGCATTTATAAGACCTACGGCGAATCTGCCATCGAGCAAGTTCGCACCAACCCGTATCGCTTGAGCACGGACATCTGGGGCATCGGCTTCCGCACGGCGGACGAACTCGCCATGCAACTCGGTATCCCCCGCGATTCCCCGCTTCGCGCGAAAGCCGCCGTGCGCCACGTGCTACAAGATGCGGCCAGTGACGGCCACGTCGGGCTACCGGAAGAAATCGTCATCGAAGAGACGATGAACCTCACGCAGATCACGACGCAGACGATTCAAGCCGCCGTCGAAGACCTGCGAATCACGGAGGAAATCGTCCGCGAAAGTGCGGACCACGAACCCGAATCCGACAGCGATTCGTTGCTTTACCTGAAGCCGTTCTTCCTCGCCGAACTCGGCGTGGCACGGGCCGTCAAGGCGTTGCAATCCGGGGACCACCCGTTGCCCACTACAGATCACTCGAAGGCAATCGCGTGGGTCGAATCGCAGATGGGGATCCAATTTGCACCAGCGCAACGGGCCGCCGTGGAAGCCTCGCTCACGCAAAAAATGCTGGTGCTGACCGGCGGGCCGGGAACGGGAAAAACAACAATCGTGCGGGCGATTACGGAGATTTTCGGGGCGAAACAGCAGCGGGTGTTGATGTGCGCCCCGACCGGACGGGCGGCGAAGCGGTTGTCGGAATCAACGGGCCGCGAGGCGAAAACGATTCACCGCTTGCTCGAATACGATGCCGGGATCGGCGGGTTTCGCCGCACCAAGGAGAACCCGCTTGATGTCGATTTGCTGGTCATCGACGAAGTGTCGATGGCCGACATCGTGCTCATGAATCAACTACTACGGGCAGTGCCGCCGTATGCCGCCGTGGTCTTGGTCGGGGACCGCGACCAACTCCCGAGCGTCGGCCCCGGTAGTGTGCTGGCGGACTTGATCGACTCCGATACGGTGGCTGTGGTGAGGCTGACACAAGTGCATCGCCAAGCGGAGTCGAGCTACATCGTTCGCGCCGCCCACGCCATCAACCAGGGCGAAGAACCGGAGTCCGCGCCGGCGGGCGGCAAGGGGGATTTTTACTTCATCGAAGTGGACGACGAAAACGTCGTCGTGGAACGCATCCTGGAGATGGTGAAAACCCGCATCCCGGCCCGGTTTGGACTCGACCCGTTCCACGACATTCAAGTTCTATCGCCGATGAACAAGGCCGTCGTCGGCGTGCAGAACCTCAACAAGCAATTGCAAGAATCTCTCAACCCCGGTGGCGCGGGTATTAAAGAAGTGCAACGCTTCGGGATCACATTTCGGGTCGGCGATAAGGTGATTCAAACTCAAAACAACTACCAACGCGAAGTGTATAACGGTGACATTGGCCGTATTATTGGCATTGAGACGATCGATCAAGTTGTCACTGTCGAATATGATAAGAGACCAGTCGATTATGACTTCGGTGATATCGACGAATTGCAACTGGCGTATTGTACATCCATCCACAAATCTCAAGGCAGTGAATACCCCGCCGTGGTGATCCCGATCCACACGCAACACTTCATCATGTTGCAACGCAACCTGTTCTACACCGGCATCACTCGCGGCAAAAAACTCGTCGCCCTAGTCGGCAGCCGCAAAGCCCTCGGCATCGCCGTCCGCAAAGGCGACACCGCCCGCCGCTTCGGCCTACTGAAGTGGCGATTGCAACGCGGTCAGGATGGTTAAATTTACGGAGCCGCATCATCTACTTCTGTCCGACGGGTTGTTGGGCTACAATCTCCGGACACAAACCCCAGCCCTTCCCTGGAGCCTCTTCGCCATGATGCGTTTTCTTGCTTCGCTTGCCGTTGTTGCAGCGCTATCGCCGGTTGGATTTTCGCAGGTGGCGCCGGACAAGGTGTTGGCCACGATGAAGGCGGGGGACGGGTTGCA
>JANLRE010000834.1:0-9252 GCA_031368205.1 Fimbriiglobus sp.
GGATGTGCGGTTCATGGATGTTAAGTTGGAAGTGTTGGGTAAGTAGTGAATGAAAGAAAGCCCATGAACGATCGTTCATGGGCTTTGGCCCGGTATAATCGTTAAACTCCACCGCGCCAATTGTCGATCCCTTCTGATACGGAGGGGTCATCATGGTGCGTTTTCGTTTCGTGTTGTGTAGCGTGGCAGTTTCGGCGGCTTCGGTGTTCGCCCAGTTACCGCAAACGCCGGTTGGGGCGCCGCGACAGTTGCCGCCGGGGGTCACGTCGGCGTTGTCGGCTCCGGTCGATTCCTCGATGACTGCGCCGGTCGATCTCAACATCAAGTTACCGCAAAAAGAAGCGTTACACCCAATTGATGCGGGGAAGTTTTTCATTTGGCGGCAGAACGACAGTTGGCAGATATTTGCCGACCAGAAGCTGTTCCGGGACTTCGGCAAAAATCAGCCGGAAGCGCAGGAAGTTCGCCACCTCTTGCAGGAACTTCAGCCGACGGAATGGGCCACGATCGGGTCACCGCGTCCGGTTGTCGAATACGGCCTGACACAAGGAAAGCCGCAACAGAAAAGCGTCAAGACGCGATCCAGTCGTGCGATTGATTTGAAGTCGGTCCACGCGGAACAAGTGAAGGGTGCGTGGTTACTGCGCGATGAGAACACAGTTCATCTCAACTTCGGTGCCAACCAAGCGGACGCGGAGCAAGCCGCCGCCGTGGTCCGCAAGTACGGCTTCAACCGCATCGCGTCCGTCGGCAAACCCACGCCGCTGTTCTCCTGCTTTTACGCCGCGCCAGTTCAGACTGGCAACAGCGGTCAAGACGATACGACCGCCAAGCTGATGCAACTCGATTCGGAAAACCGACTCACACGCACCGGGATTCCGGTTCCGGGCGCGGGCTTCATCGGGGAGCGAATTGCGATTGATTCCCGCAAAGTCGAAGTCCGCAAAGAGCGCGGCGAATTCGTCGTCGCACATGGACCGGACGTACTCGCGCATTGTGGGGCCAGTGAATGGAGTGCCCGCGATGCGATGACGACGATCAAGGACTGCCGCTTCACACAGTTCTGCAAAGTGAGTGACACCGGGCTGACGTTCTTCCTGGTGAACGGCAAAGTCCCGACGAAAGTTCCGTTCTCGGTGAAAGGGCCACGCTTCAACCCGAACGATTTGAAAGTCCACGCCCTGGACGGCAAGTACGGAATTTATAGCTCCGGTCGGCAACTCTTCACCGCACCCACGCAGGAGGAAGCGGACGCGACCATCAAACTGGTCCAAGGCTACCAGTTCGACATGGTCTGCCAAGTCGGGTTGTCGTCGCGGCCACCGCTGAAGTTTTTGGCGAAGTACGACGACCGCTAGCCAACAATTTTGTTACACCAAAATGCGGCGAATCTCGTGTTGCAGTTCGCCGCCGGTCACGTGAACGCCGCCGTCTTTGTCGATGTAAATGTTGATTTCGCTGCGCACGCCGAACTCCGGGAGGTAGACTCCCGGTTCGATACTGAAGCAAGTTCGCCGCATCACGCTTCGCTCTTCGCGGGTTTCCAGGCCGTCCATGTGGCAGCCGTTTCCATGCGTTTCTTGGCCGATGTTGTGGCCGGTACGGTGGGAAAAGTATTCGCCATAACCGGCCCGTTCAATCACTTCACGGGTCGCGGCATCGACTTGCCAACCGAGTAGCGGTTCGTTGGCTTCAAAGGCGCGCTTCACTCGGGCAATCCCGGCGTCACGGGCCGCCGTGACGCTCTTGAACACTTCCTGAATCTTCGCCGGGACTTGCTCACCCACGTAGGCCACGCGCGTGAGGTCGGAGTAGACCGCACGTGGTTTGTTCATCTTCGCCCAGAGGTCCACCAGCACGAAACTCCCCGGCACGACGCGCGAATCGGTTTCCGCACTCGGGGCGTAATGCGGGTCGCCCGAGTGTGGCCCGACGCCGACGATCGGGGGATGGTCCGTGGTCAGGTTGTTGTCCGCGAAGTGCTTCATGATGCGGGCTTGCACCGCCGTTTCCGTCGTGTACCCTTGACGCCGAATTTCACCACCGATGAACGCCCACGCCACGCCGTAAGCCGCGTCGGTGTGGGTCGCGGCTTCCAGGTGCATCGCCCATTGGGCATCGTCCCAGGTCGCTTCAAATTGTTGAATCAAATCCCCCGAGGTCACGACCTCCGGGCCGAACGACTTGACCAGTTCCACCGTCCCCGCATCGACGCGCGAGATGTACGGGTTGCCGTTTTTAGGCGAATACTCCATCGCCACTTTCTTGGCCCCGGCCACGAGTTGACACACACCCGCTTCGAGGTCTTGCCAGCGGAGGTAGACGGTTTTTTCCTTGCCCGGCAAGTGGTCCAGCGCCGCCGGTTCGATGCGGTGAACGAGCTTTTTCGGATCGCCGTTCGCCGGGATGTAGTAAAACCACCGCCGCGACCGATGCGCATCCACCGTGCCCGCAATCCGCGCCGCCAGAATGTTGATGCCCCGGAAATCGTACATCAGCCAACCGTCGAGACCGTGCTCCCGAATCGCAGCTTGAATGGCAGGCAGATCAAACATCGGCAGGCTCCGTGGGGGTGCAGTTCTTCGGGACGACATCGTGATGGTGATTCTAGGCAAATCGGCATGGATATTCGTTGGGTAAAGCCGAGTGTTTAGTTGGAATTGCGGCGCGAGTTGTTTACTGTAAATTGAAGTGAGGTAATAGTAATCAGTCTCGTCCGCGTTTTGAGGGGAACAAATGAATACCAATTTGCCGATCAGCCCCGATGTTGTGTTGAACTGGACACCGACTCAGCAAATCCAAGCTCTCACGCAACTCGTTCAAGTCGTGATGGCACAGCAGTCCAATCCCACTATTTCCATTAACTGTGGCGGTGAATCCGATTCGGAGTCAAAAATATATCTGCTGACTGAACTCCCGATTGCAGAAGTCAACGCATTCACGCCCTCGCCCGATGACGATGAGTTGCTAATGCTCAATCGACTCGCAGCCGACCCCAAAAACCGACTCGCAATGACCGAAGCGACGCTACGAGAAATCATGGATTGAGCGGGTAGGGTCGCATTTTCAGTTGGACCAACGTCACATCAATTCGTCGCTTGCTGCGCCAAAAGCTCCAATGCAAGCTGACATAAAAAACGAACTCGGTGGGCCGTGGTATGTTGTAATCAACTCTCACGTTACTATTCTGCGCGGCGATCAGGGTTCGGCGGTTCGTTTTTGCCACGAGTTCTGCCATGATGTACCTAAAGTGGAACTGAACAAAACTACGATCCTTTCTTTGCGGTGCGATTGCCCGCGCATATTTGTGAAGCCCTTCGCGTAGCGATGGAAAAACCTTGTTGGAATATTGTGTGTCTCTGAGGATGTGAAAATGGACACGGGCGTGACGGAAGAAGTACCTGACTATTAAGGAGTATATCGCCTTCATTGGGTCTCCGTTTTGATACCAAGTGTTGACGACTCGGTGTGCATCGTACCCGAAAACCCCTGCTTCCCAATTACACCATTTCACTTCCCCCGATTTCCCGCTTGCGGCGATCGGGCATCTTCGCATAATCATGGTTCTGCTCGTTGACCTGCCTGAGCATTCGCATTCCCGGAGATTGTCCGCATGGTTCGTTCTGGGTTTTTCGCCTTGGCCGCGTGGGTTGTGGTAGGTTCGTCGGTCGTTGCGCAGCCGATCAACCGGGCGGACGTGAAGTCGGGCTTGGTGTTCACGATCGTCGATGCGGGCGGAACGAGCATCAGCCGGTTGGAACCGGGCGTTGGGATAACGCTGTCAGCGGGGGAGGTGGCCCACCCGCGTTCGACGGGGGGGACCGAGTTCCACTGGCGGGGGACGATCAACATTTTGCAGGCGAGCCAGTATCAGTTCGATGCGAATCTCCTGGGTGATGTGACGGTGAAGGTTGGCGAACAGGTCGTGTTGAATGCCAGCGTGAAGGGCGACAAAGCGGAGAAACACGACGGTAAGCCGGTTGCGTTAACGGCGGGGATTCAACCGTTTGAAGTGACCCTCAAACGCACCGGCCCGGCAACGCGGGTCGAACTCATCTGGCGGGGGCCGGGGTTTCGCCCGGAGCCGGTCCCGTACTTTTTCTTCGGCCATTTGCCACAGCAACGCCCCGCGACTTTTGCCGATGATGTGGCCCGCGAGCATGGACGGTTCTTGTTTGAAGAACATAGTTGCGTGAAGTGCCACACTCCATCAACCACTGACCAGATGGCGAAAACGCTCGTCGAACGAACGGGGTCAAACCTCGCGGAAATCGGCAAGCGAACGAACGCCGGGTGGCTCGATGCGTGGTTGGCGGACCCACATTCGTTGCGACCCAACACCGTGATGCCGAAGATGTTCAGCGACGACGAAACTGGCATCGCGGAGCGGTACGCCGTTGTCAGTTATCTGGTCTCACTCGGCGGGCCAATGTCCCCGAGTCGCGTGCCGACCATTTCCAACGATTACCAAAAGAGCCTGACCAACGGGCAAAAACTGTATCTGACGGCGGGGTGTGCCGCGTGTCACGGCGACAAGTTGACGCAACCGCCGACCAAGAAAAAGAAGGATGACGACGAAGACGACAAGCCGATTGCCCAACCGCAAGATCAAGCCCACTCCCTCGGGACCGCGAGTGCGCAAGGGTTCTATTTGCTCGGCGCCGTCGGCAGCAAAACGACGCCGGAGGCACTGGCCCGTTACTTGCTAAACCCGCTGGCAACCAACCCGCATGGGCGAATGCCCAACATGCAACTGTCCGCTGAAGAAGCCCGCGATATTGCACGGTTTCTGTGTCGCCAGACGGATGAAAAACTATCCGCGAAGTTGCCAGCAACGCCGACGGTGAAACCTGCCACGCTGATTCAAGCTGACGAGAAGTTCGCCACCCTCAAACCGAATGAACAGTGGAAAGAAGCGGGCAAAGTGTTGTTGGCGACGAAGGGTTGCGTCAACTGCCACGCAATGGAACCGGGTGCCCCTACGGTGCCTTCAACCGCGCCGAAACTCGCCACGCTGACGGGCAATCAGGGGTGCCTTGCGGACAAACCGAGTGCGGCCAAAGTGCCGGTTTATTCGCTGGACGCGAAGCAAAAATCCGCCATTGCCACGTTCCTGAAAGACGGACTGAACGGGGCAGGTTCTGATGCGCCGGCTTACCACGCCAAGACGGCGATGAAGCGGTTCAACTGCTTGAACTGCCACAACCGCGACGGCGAAGGCGGGTTAAGTGTGGACCTGATGGACCAAATGCGCCTGCAGGAAAAAGCGGAGAACGCCGACGACGTTTCACCACCCCGCCTGACCGGAGCCGGTCACAAACTGCGGACCTCGTGGTTCAAGAACGTGCTGCTCAACGCCGGACGCGCTCGACCGTGGATGACGCTGCGGATGCCGCAATACGGCGAAGCGAACGTCGGGCACTTGTCGGAAAGTTTGCCGAAATTAGAAGGGACGATCGCGGATGACAGCGTGGGCAAAGTCGAACTCACCGCCGCCAACGTGGAAGCGGGGCGAGCGATGACCGGAAAGAGCGGCCACGGGTGTATTTCGTGTCACGACATTTCCGGCATTACCGGCGGTGGGACTCGTGGGCCGGATTTAGCCCGGACCCAGGAACGGGTTCGCTACGACTGGTACACCCGCTGGATGCACCAACCGCAACGCATGGCCCCCGGCACCAAGATGCCGCAAAACTTCATCGACGGCAAAGCGCTGCTCACGACGTTCTTCGATGGCGATGGCGACAAGCAGATCGAAGCGATGTGGGCGTACTTTTCGCTCGGCCAAGGTTTACCACTGCCCAGCGGCATGGAACCGCCGAAGGGTCTCATCGTCAGCGCGAAAGACCGACCGGAAATTTTGCGGACGTTCATGCCGGAAGGGGCGGGCACCAAGGCAATTGCTATTGGGTTCCCCGGTGGCGTGAACACCGTGTTTGATGCGGCCACGTGTCGGTTGAGTTATGCGTGGTCCGGGAATTTTCTGGATGCGTCCCCGGTGTGGAACAATCGCGGTGGTAACCCGGCGAAGTTGCTCGGGCCGAAATTCTGGACCGGCCCGAGCGGTTTCCCCTGGGCCACCACGGAGAGCCGCACCCCGCCCGACTTCACCAAACGGTTCACTGATCCCGCCTACGGCCATCAACTACCCGATGATCGCTTTCCGGGTGGCCCCCGACACGTTCACTTCGCCGGGTACACCCTTGACGCCGCAGGCGTGCCGACGTTCCGCTACCGGCTCACCGAACCGGACAGCAAAGCCGAACTGGTCGTGCAGGAAAAAATCACCCCGCTGCCGGTGACCGTGGCCGCGGGGTTGTCACGGCAGTTCGTTGTCGAAATGCCAGCGGGTCAAACCGGGTGGCTTTACATCGGCACGGCCGCGAAAGCACCGCGAGTCTACAACGCCAACGGAACGCCGATCCCCTTGGACCGCAAAGACGACAACGGCGAACTCCCGGCGATCGGCACGCGGGTCGTGTTGCCGACCGACAGTAACGGGGCCACGGTGTTCGACCTGACCACAGCCCCGGAGGGAACGAAGTGGCGCATCGTGGCAAAGCCCGACGGCAGTTACCAAGTCTTGTTGCGATTACCCGAACCGACCCGGTCTGGCAAAGCCGACGTGACGTTATCCCTGTGGGGTCTACGCCGCGACGATGAAGCGTTGTTGAAGGGACTGAAAGCGAAGAACTGACGCAGGGCCATGCCCTGGGTCAGTTCCCAGGGCATGGCCCTGGGCTGACAGCACGTCCCTTTCAGGGCCGAAAACCCGTCTTAGTGGGACGTTCATTTTCTTTCCACACCTGTGGATTCCCGGTATGATGTTGCTCAATTCCTGGGAGGGTTTCGATGGTGCATCGTTGCTTGGTTACCGTGCTGATCTTCTGTTCGAGTTTGCCAATGGTCTTGGCCGAACCGTCCCCGGCGTGGTGGGGCGCGGACGTTGAGAAGGCGTTGACGAAGGCGAACGACAATCGCGGGGAGTTGGAGAAGGCGTTGAGTGGGGTGCCGAAGGATCAACGCAAGGGGATGGAATTCCTGATCGCCAACATGCCGGACGCGGACTTGATCGGGTTGAAGGCGGAGTTCTTGCTCACGAACCACGAACTCGCGTACAAAGCGCGGCGGGCGGTGCCGTGGGGGCAGGCCGTCCCGGAGGATGTCTTCTTCAACGACGTGCTGCCGTATGCCAACGTGGACGAGAAACGTGACCCGTGGCGGCAAGAGTTTTATGATCTTTGCTTGCCGATGGTGAAGGACTGCAAGACGCCATCGGAGGCAGTCCAAAAGCTGAACACCGAACTCTTCAAACACTTCAAACTGGGCTACGCGCCCCAACGAAAAGCACCGAATCTGAGTCCGAAGGAATCCATCGCGCAGGGGAACGCCTCGTGTACGGGGTTGTCGATTGTGCTGAGTGATGCGTGCCGGGCCGTCTGCATTCCCGCCCGGTTGGTCGGCACGCCGAACTGGGCGGACAAACGGGGCAACCACACTTGGATTGAGGTTTGGGATAAGGACTGGCACTTCACCGGCGCGTGCGAGCCGGACCCGAAAGGACTCGACAAAGGGTGGTTCGTGGCGGATGCGGCGCAGGCGAAGAAAGATTCCCTCGAACACGCCATCTACGCGGCCAGTTTTCGCAAGACGGACCAGCACTTCCCCCTGGTGTGGGCGCGGAACAGCAAGACGGTCTCCAGTGAGAACGTCACCGACCGCTACACGAAAAATGCGGTGAAGAAAACGGACACGTTCAAGCTCAACATCCGGGTACTCAACGACAGCAAAAAGCGAATCACGGTTCCGGTCAGTGTCATGAGGAGCGATGAGCCGAAAACCAAACTGGAGGGGAAGTCACGGGACGAAGGTGCGGACACCAACGACTACCTGAGTTTCGACCTGAGACCGAATCAAGAGTACGTCGTTAAGGTGGGCGAGGTCGTACAAAAGCACAAGACCGGCCCGGCGGGGGAGCAACGGCTGATCGACGTTGTCGTGGCCACTTCACCCGACTCAGCGAACGCAGTGAAGGCGCTGCGGGACGCGATTGTAGCAAAGCCGAAATCCGTGGCGGAGTTGATCGAGAAGTCGTTCGTCAATGTCCCACTCACGAAGGCCGATGCCGCAATTGCCCGCACACTGCTGTGGGATTTTCACGTCGCCATCGTTCAGAAAGAGCGGGCGCAGGAACTGAAGGATCGTGTCATCAAGGAAGGCACCTTGGAGATGCCGTTCGAGTTCAAAACCTTCGGCACACAACCCAAAGGTGGACGTAGCCTGTGGATTTCGCTGCACGGCGGTGGCAACGCGCCGAAGGCGGTGAACGACAAACAGTGGCAGAACCAGAAGTCGTTGTACACCTTGAACGAAGGCATTTACCTCGCCCCGCGCGCACCAACGAACACCTGGAACCTCTGGCATGAGGCCCACATCGACCGGATGTTTACACGGCTCATCGAAGACCTCATCGTGCTGGAGAACGTGAATCCCGATCGCGTTTATGTGCTGGGTTATTCCGCAGGTGGCGATGGTGTCTACCAACTCGCACCGCGAATGGCCGACCAATGGGCGGGCGCGGCGATGATGGCCGGGCACCCCAATGGCGTGTCCCTGTTGTCGCTGCGCAACGTGCCGTTCGCGTTACAAGTGGGCGGCAACGACACCGCGTACAACCGCAACAAAGTCGGCCAGGAATACGGTGAGCAACTGACGGCGTTGCAACAGGACGACCCGACTGGCTACCCGCATTTCGTCAAGATTCACGAAGGCAAAGGCCACTGGATGGACCGGGAAGACAAAGCCGCGTTGCCGTGGCTGGCGAAGCACACCCGCAACCCGATCCCGGACCGCGTCGTCTGGAAGCAAACCGGAACCGTTCACGATCGCTCGTACTGGCTAGCGGTGCCACCGAACACCGCTCAACCCGATGCGCTCATCGTGGCGAAACGCGACGGGCAAAACTTCGACATTACAACCGCCGAGAAGGCGAAAACCGTGTTGGTTCGACTCGATGATCGCATGGCCGACCTCGACCAGCCGATCACAATCACCCACGCCGGGAACGAACTGTTTCGCGGCACGCCAAGTCGCACGATTGGGGTGTTGCTCAACACGCTGATAAGTCGCGGCGACCCGAAACTGATGTTCGATTCCGAAGTCCGCGTGGAATTCCCGGCGAACCGGCGACGTTAGTCGCCTGGGTGGACTGCCACAATCGGTTGGATTGTTTTTTTACCGAAGCGGGTTGCC
>JANLRE010000904.1:0-5522 GCA_031368205.1 Fimbriiglobus sp.
GTGTTCAAGCAGCCCGCCGACGTTGAAGAACCCCAGTGCGGTGGTGTCCGGTTGCACGGGAACTTTCGACAGCCATTCGTTCCATTCCGCCCGCGTCGCCGTCCCGACCTTGGCTACTGTTTTGTCCTGGCGAATCATCACAGTGGTCGTCGGCACGGCGAACTGCCACGCCGTCTTGTTGTCCCCGGTTCCGGTGAGCATGGTGTAGACCCGCACGCCGCTAGCCAACTCCGAAACCGGCGGCTCGCCGTTCAGAAGTAGCGGCAGCAATGTGGGCAACTCTTTCCGCCACCGATCGGCATCGCGGGGGGTTTCCAGGTGCAACATGACGACGGGTGACGGGGTGGTACTTGCCGGTGTGAACACCGTGACTGCTTTGATCGTGGCTAGCAATTCGGTCGGAGTTTTTCGCCCCGTGTCTTGTTCGATCGCGGCAATCCGTTCCGACGGCTTCTTGCCAATCACGCCCCAGGCAGAGGCGATGGCATCCGCAACCGTGAGGACCGATTTCACCCGTTGCTCACCTGATGGCAGCGACACCGTGACCGCAGCGTGTGGAGGGCCGGGTAGCGATTTGAAATGATCCGCGTTCACTCGGGAGCCAATCAGAAGGGATGCCAACGGGTTGGACAACTTCGGGTCGCGGACTATCTCGCCGCTTAGTTCCACACGATCGGCGTCGAGCGAAAACGTGGCGGTCACGACCGGGATTGACTTCGGGTTGGCGACGAAGCGAAGCATTGCGGTGAGGTCGGTTTCGACTTTTGCCGTGGCAACTTTGTTGGCGGCGTCGTATTGGGCGAGCCAATTCGCGGGGGTTATGTAAAGGAACACGCCGGTTCGTTCGCGTGCGGCTTGCTGTGCGCGAAACAGTTCACTTTGTGCGAGTGAACCGACTTTCGATTTGCCGTGGTAGCGGCGCAACACATCCGCAATCGCGTCCCGCCCGGAGCCGATGACGAACAGACCGGGCGTGTACGCATACGTGACTTCCGCTTTGCCTTCGGGCCACGGTTCGTTTTTCGGTTCGGCAATTGCAGCTTGGCCCACATCGGGCGGCTGACCCGCAAACGTGCGGTGTTGGTAGATCGGAATTCCATCAACCATTCCGACACGACGAACGTCGGACGAGGTTGTCAAAAACAACCGAATCGCCAGTCCCGCCGCGTTGCTATCGCCTAACAGAATCGCGGCAGCGTAGCGGGGATTCTGTTGGGCGTCGTACCCCGTGAACGCCACCGCTGCCCCAGTAAGTCGCTTCACTTCCGCGAGAAATTCCGGCGATGTGAACAGCGTCAACAACGCGGTTTCCCGAACCGCGTTCGCTTGGCCAAGGTCCGGCGCGCCGTCGTAGCGATCGTGCACCAACTTGCTCGCGTCGGCCCACGGTGTGCCTGCGACCAGTGCCTTCACACCTGTGACGAACGCGCCCGGCTTGGCAATCTCGGCGTAAGCCAAGGTGTCGGCGGGGAACAACTTCGCCAAATCGGTGACGGGCTGCGCAACGCCATTTGAAGCCAACAACCCGATCAACAGCACGCCCATCACGCTACGAAACAACGGCATCACTGTCCCTCGGTTCACTTCGAGTTTGTTGTCCACAATACCGCGTTCGACACGAGCCGCAAGAAATTCGCGTCGGCAAAGTCCGCTTGATGCCCGAGCGAGGTGTAGAAGACTCGCTGCGTTTTACCTTCGGCGACTTTCCGTTCTCGCACCCATGCAACGGGTTCGGTGATGTTCGGGATTGAACCCGTTAGCAACACGGTCACGTCGTTCGTTAGCTCCGGGTTCTTGTACAAGCTGCCGACGGTGGTGAACGGCTTCACGCCTTCTAGTATGGGGTGCTTCACGTTCACCTCAACCACTTTCACGTCACACTTCGGCCCGGCTTTGTGGTGCATTTGATAGTTGCCACCGAAGACTTGCTTGTCCATCTCCAGCCAGTTTTGCAACCCGTGGCTCGCGGTCCGAATACCGATGATCGGCTTACCCGATTCGACGTACTTTTTGATGAGGTCAAGTTGCGCCGGGTCGGGCTTCAACCGGCGGGTGAAGAAAATTGCCACGTCGCATGTGGCCAGTTGATCTAGTCCCGGAAGGTCGGTGTCGGTTTTGCGGAACATGCGGACACACTCGACGGCGTGGTTCGCCTCCAGGTGTTTTTGCAAGAGGGCGAACGACGCATCGGATTCGTACTCCAGCGACCCGGAAATCAGCGCAACCTTCAGTTTCTTCACGGCCGGTTTCGGCGAGTCCGTGGAGATGTACGCGAACAGGTCACGCACGTCGGTATCGCTGAGCGTGTCGAGCATTTTTTCGGGCATCAGCGACACGGCCAACGGCGTCATTTTGTCGATGTCCGCACGGGCCAGGACCGTCTTTTGCGCTTGGTCGTTGACGACGTTCGACAGCGTGACGGACTGCCCGTTCGATTCGCTCACCAAGCCCGTTAGCGTGCGGCCATCCGTGGTGTCGATCTTGTACGCGATGAATTCGGGGCGGATGTAACTGGACGGATCGACGATTTGCGACAGCATGTAGTTGCGGTTCTTGCGGTCGGCGGTCGTCAGGTCCGGGCCGACTTTGCCCCCCTCGGCGTGGAGTTGATGGCACACCCCGCACTGCTTGGTAAACAGGACCTTTCCCTTCGCGCTGTCGCCAGCACCCTCATGGCTCAGCAACAGGTTTAACGCCGTGATGCGGGCTTGTTTTTCGCCAGCGGTCGCGGGGCCAAACTTGCCGAAGTGTTTCTCGACTTGGCTCGTCAACTCCGGGTCGTTCAACGTGACCGCAATTTTCGCGTGGTCCAGCGTGAGGTCGCTCTTCGGAAATGTTCCGGCGGCGTAGCGGAGGAACAGTTCTCGCGCCCACGTTGGCCGGGACACGAGAACCCCGATCGCTTTTTTCTTTACCCCGGCGGACCAAGTTGGATACAGCGTGAAAATCGTCTCCATTGTCTTCGCGTTCCCGCTCAACGCAGCGGCGTCGAGGAGTCCAATGCGAAATGCGTCCGTCTTCGCCAGCGGAAGTTGCTCCACCCACAGTGCGGAAAAATCACCGGCTTTTAAGCGGGATGCGGTGGCAATCCACGGCAACCGTTGACTGTCCGGAAGTGCCACGTTCAGAACTTGAGTGCGAACCTCGGCGATGGCGTCTTGGTCACCCAGCTTCGCCAACAGCCGCAACACCGCATCGTCGTGGGGTAACTTCTTGCGAACCTCTTGGATGCGTGGCGTAAGAATTTTGGCATCCACAACGGCACCGGAATCCATCGCCATTTCCGTCGCCCGCACGATCGTGGCCAACCGCTTGCCGTCACCAGACGCCGCGAGTTCGGTATTGAGGATGATTTGATACACGGCGAACGACTTCGATCGCCCGTCCGAAAGCGTTCGCCGCATAAACCGTTCGAGTAAACCCAATGACGCGGGGCCGGTGCTCGCAGTGGCCAGCAACGTGTTCGCCGCCAAGACCGGGTCCGCGTTAATGTGGCCTTCGATGGCCCACCAAGTCAGTAGTGGTAGTGACGCAACATCATCGGTGTCCGTTCGCCGAAGCAATTGCCCTACGAGTTCCAACCCGTCAGTCGCGGTCAGTCGTTTCGCAGTGCAGGCAATTTGTGCCAGCACCACTGCCGAGGTGTCTTTGCTCGCCAAGTCCTGCAACGCCGTTTTCGTGCGACGATCTAGAGGTCCAGGCCGATGTGCGATGTGGTCGCCCAAGAATCGCACAGTCCAGGCCCGAACGTATTCGTTGTCATTTCGCAAAAAGCCCTGAGCAAGTTCGAGAATCAACGCGGGGTCGAGTTGGTAGAACGTCCACAACGACTCCAGTGCCAACTGCCCGCTACTTTCCAGGATGTTGGTTTTGAGTGTATTCAGAATGGTTTCGTCGTTCCGCTCCACCAGCAGTCGGCGGGCTTCGCGTCGCCACCACACGTTCGCGTTGCTCAGCAACTCCACGAGTTCGCCGCTCGACTTGAACCGCAAGTCGAACGTCGGGTACTTCGGGCCACCCTGATACTCGATGCGATAAATCCGCCCGTTGGTCTTGTCCCAGTTGTCGATCGGGTCGATGTGGGCGGCGCGCTTGTCGTACCAATCCGCCACGTAAATGCAGCCGTCCGGACCAAGCATCAGATCGACGGGGCGGAACCACGAGTCGTTGGCTTGCAACAAATCCCCGCCCGGTTCGGCAGTGAAGCTCGCGCCCTGCGGCGTCATGGTGTGACGATACACCGCGTTCGACAACAGGTTCCCCGCGATGTACTGCCCGCGATACTCCGGCGGGTACACGTCGGCGTCATAAAGCACGCCGCCACAGGTGACGTGACCGCCTTTGAACCCCTTGTACGGCACGTGCTCGAAGTAGCCATACGAGTGCGGGTTGTGCAGCGGGCCGTGCTTGCTGAAGCCCTTGATGTAGTACGCCCCTTGCATCTGGTGCAGCATCGCAAACCCGGTGCTGTTCGTCCCCGCGATGCACTCGCCGTGCTTGTTGAAGTCGAGGCCGAACGTGTTGCCGCCGCCCTCGCTGAAGAGTTCAAACTGCTTGGTTTTCGGGTGGTACCGCCAGACGCCTTGTTGAAACTCGACGACCTCCGGTTTGCCTTTCGACAGCGAATTCGGGGTCTGAATCCGGCACGTACTCGTACTCCCCGCCGCGCCGTAAAGCCAACCGTCCGGCCCCCATTGCAGGCTGTTGGCCACGCTATGCGTGTCATCCATGCCGAACCCGGTCAGCAGAACTTCGGGGTCGCCGTCCGGAACGTCGTCCTGGTTTTTGTCCGCATAAAACAGCAGGTACGGCGGCTGCACCACGAACACCCCGCCGTGCCCGATGCAAAAACCAGACGCGATGTTGAGGCCACTGATAAAGTCCTTCGACTTCTGAAACACCCCGTTCTCGTCCGGATCAAAACAGATCGTGATGCGGTCTGCCCCCTTCGGCCCACGGGGTGGCGGTTCGGGGAACTTGTCCCAGATCGTGCGCAAGTATTGATCCTGCTTCACCGGCTTCAAGCCCGCCGGGTTCGGGTACTGCAAATACTGCAACACCCACAACCGCCCCCGCTCATCGAAACTCATACTCAGCGGTTGCCGAATCATCGGCTCCGTCGCCACTGCCCGCACACGAAACCCCGGCGGCAACTTCATCCGCTGGGTCGCCGCATCCGGCGAGAACCCCTGCCCAAACCCCATCAGCGGCGTGAATAGAAGGCCGCCTAAAGCCAACACGGGAAAGAGGTGTTTCATATTAGCAACCGAGTCACGGAGGGAGGTAACCGGAACGATGCAATAGCGTAATGGATGTGCGGCAGAAATGAAAGCGTTCAGTGAACGAAGAGTTGTCAGGGTAGGCGTCACGAGAGTTGGTGGAAAATTTATCCCCTACACTGGCGATCGTTGTGACTTCAGGCTGAAAGCCTGGGAGAACTTAGCCCAGGGCAAGGAGGCTTTGCGACGACGCCCTGGGTAGTAACCGAAAAAAAACCTCAGCCTGAAGGGCTGACAGCGATC